>CAXTQD010000026.1:20630-21458 GCA_964246175.1 uncultured Chthoniobacterales bacterium
CCGTTGGGGGGGCTGACCCCGTCCCCCCCCCCCCCCCCGGGGGCGGGGGGGCGGGGGGGGCGCGGCCCCGCCGCCGCGGCCGAGCGTCTGCTGCCGCCCGGCACGCCGCTGCTGGCCACCAACCAACAAAAACGGGTGGTCATCACCGAACTGGCCGGGTTCGCCGGCGGCGAGATCGTCGTGCGGCCCGCCATCGCGGCGGCCCGGCGCGCGTGGACAGCTTCGCCCCCCGCAGTGCTCGGCGACAGCGATTCCCCGACCTTCGTGTTGATCGACGCGCAGCCGCGCCTGTTGTTCACCTATCATACCAACATCACGGGCCCGGCGGTTTCTGATCAACTCGGCGCTCTCCGCGCCATGATCGGCGACAAGTATTCGCTGGACGTGGCGGCGCTGCGCTGAAAGCGCGCCGCTCAGTGCAAGCCGAACACGTTGAACACTAGGTACAGTCCGAAGGCAAAGAGCCCCGCTCCGAGCAGCATGCACACCGGCAGCGTCAGCACCCAGGCCAGGATGATGTTGCGCAATGTTTCCTTTTGCAGCCCGGCGTGGTTGGCCGCCATGGTGCCCGCCACACCCGAGGAGAGGATGTGCGTCGTGCTCACCGGTAACCCGAAGCGGTCGGCGGCCTCGATGGTCGCCATTGCCACCAGTTCCGCCGACGCACCTTGACCATAGGTGAGATGGCTCTTGCCGATCTTCTCGCCCACGGTCACCACGATGCGCTTCCAGCCCACCATCGTGCCCAGGCCCAACGCGATGGCCACCGTCACCTTGACCCAGGGCGGAATGAACTTCGTGGCCTTGTCGAGGCCGCCTCTGAAGGAT
>CAXTQD010000026.1:21468-26150 GCA_964246175.1 uncultured Chthoniobacterales bacterium
CGGGATGTACTTGGTCAGGTCGGTCGCCAGCTTGCTGTAGTCCCCGGCGGCTTTGGCCTCGTCCCCGTCGAGCTTTTTGAGTTTGACGAGCTTTTCGAGCGCCGTGCTCGCCAGGTAGAGGTCCGTGCGCACGTCCCGCCGCGAATCGGAGTCTAGGTCATTGAGATTGTTCTTGTCGTGGAAACGGTCGTTGACGGATTTCAACTTCGCGGCCACGGCCGGGTAGGTCTGGTCGTTGAACTTGCCGTCGCTGCGGACGAAGTACAGGAGCGCATCGTTGGCTTCCTTGGTGGGCAAGACGGCGTTGTTGTCCTTCTTGCTGAGCACGTCGAAGGCCTGCTGGCCGGAGGCGACGATCTTCTGCACTTCCTCGGGCTTGCTGTCCATCTTGAGCGCGTAGGTCGCCGGCAGCACGCCGATGAGGATCAGCACCAGCAGGCCCTGCCCCTTCTGCCCGTCGTTGGAACCGTGCGCGAACGACACGCCCGTGCACGTGAGTACCAGCAGGCCGCGCACCCAGCCCGGCGGCGGCTTCTCGCCCTCGGGGGCAGCGTAGAGTTCGGGTTGCTTGACGTAGTGCTTGAGTATGAGCAGCAGCGCCCCCGCGAAGACAAACCCGATCACCGGCGAGATGAACAGCGCGAGCGCCGTTTTTTCGACCTGCTCCCAGTTGACCCCTTCGCCGAACCGCAGACCCGGCGTGATCACCGAATGCGCCAGCCCCACCCCCACGATGGCCCCAACCAGCGAATGGGTCGAGGAGGCGGGCAGGCCCAGGTACCAAGTGCCGGCGTTCCAGATGATGGCGGCGATCAGCAAGGAGAAGATCATCGCGTACTCGGCGGCCGACCCGGTGTTGAGCACTAGGTCCACCGGCAGTAGCGCCACGACGCCGTAGGCCACCGCACCCGAGGAAGTCAGCACGCCGAGCAGGTTCATCAAGCCCGACCAGACCACCGCGATCCACGGCTTGAGGGTGTGGGTGTAGATGACCGTGGCCACCGCGTTGGCCGTGTCGTGGAAGCCGTTGACGCACTCAAAGGCGAGCGCCAGTCCAACTGCCAGGATGAGGAAGAATCCGTTGCCGTTCGAAACGGCCTCGCCGAAGATGTGCATGATGGGATCAACCAAGACGATCCCCCCGTCCCACCCAAGTGGGGCATTGTGACCATTCCGTCACACGGCGAGAGAGCGGCGCAGCAGGTCGAGCGCCGCCTGGCTGGCGCGGTATTTGAACGTCTCGCGGTCCGTCGGCATGAAGTGCTCCTCCACCACCGGAGCGTCGTCGCCCGGACCAGCCAGCGCGATGAAGAGCGTGCCCACCGGCTTGCCCTCGCCGCTCTCCGGCCCGGCCTCGCCCGTCGTGGACAGCGCCCAATCCGCGCCCGTCGCATGCCGCGCGCCCGACGCCATCGCCGCCGCCACCGGACCGCTGACGGCTCCATGCTCCGCGATCAGCGCCGGATCGACGCCCAGCAGCCCCGTCTTGGCGCTGTAGGCGTAGGTCGTCAGGCCCGCGACGAACACCGCGCTGGCCCCGGGCGCGTTCGTCAACCGATGGGCGAGCAGCCCACCCGTGCAACTCTCCGCCACGGCGAGCTTGCGTCCGCTCTCGCGCAGCCAGCGGACGATCATTTCCTCCACGGTCTTGCCGTCGCGGGAAAGCAGGTGCCCCTTGAGCGCGGGCAGGATGATGGCTTCCGCCTGCTCCAACAGGTCGGGCGTGCCGATGCAGCGCAGGTCCACCTCGCCTAGCCGCGCGCAGTAGCCGACTTCCAGGCCCTCGATCTTCTCGATCTCCCGGCCGGCGAGTTCCTCCACCTGGCTCTCGCCGATGGCAACAAGACGGTAGATGCGGCAGAAGCGTTTCCCACCGCCCGCGTCGGGCAGAATTTTCTCCAGCATGGGCGCAACCTGGTCGGAGAACATCGGGCGCAGTTCACGCGGTGGCCCCGGCAGGAGGAACACGTGCGGCGAGTTCGCGCCGTCCGGTGTTTTGCCCGGCGGCAGGTACAGGCCGGGCGCCGTGCCGTGGTGGTTCTCGATCACGGTCGCGCCGGCGGGCACCTCGGCTTGGCGCGCGATGCTCGGCAGGAAGGGGCGTTTGATCTTCTCGAAGTACGCCTGGAGGTCGGCGAGGATCGCCGGGTCTTCGGACAACGGACGGCCGAGGAGTTCGGCGGCGAGGTCGCGCGTCAGGTCGTCGCTCGTCGGCCCGAGGCCGCCGGTGACCAACACGAGGTCGGCGCGTCCGAACGCTTCCTTGAGCGCCGCGCCGATGGCCGGCCCATCGGGCACGCAGACCTGGCGGTCGATGCGCAGGCCGAGGGGAAAAAGTTCCTGACCGAGAAAGGGCAGGTGGGTGTTGGTGACATTGCCAAGGAGGAGTTCGGTGCCGGTGTTGATGACTTCGACCTTCACAGAAGAGGAAACGCTTGGGGGAGGCGCAGAGGCGCGTCCCAAAAACAAAAAAGGAACGGAGGCCCGCGCCGCCGTTCCTTCTGATTTTGCCGAGTCGCCGTGGCTCAGGACTGCCGGCGGCGCTTGTAACCCAGCCAGCCGAGCAGACCCAGGCCGAGACCGGTCGCCGCCGCGGTGGTCGGTTCGGGCACCTGCGTGATTGACAGTCCATCCAGCTGATCCGGATCATCGACCGTGACCACAAAGCGGTACACCGTGTTGGCGGCCAGGTTAGCCGTCGTCGTGGTCCGGTTGGTGATCCACGCGCCAAATCCCGGCTTGAGCGGGCTGGCGGAGTCGGTGGCCACCAAGGCATTGGTCGCGTTGTTGTAGATCGACCAATAAGAACCGCCCGTGCTGGCGCTGGCGCTGGTGCTGTCACGGCCGCCGAGGTCGAATTTGACCGATACTGGCGCACTGTACTGGGCCGTGAACGTCTGGACCACCTGCCCGGCACCGCTGATGTCAAGCGACTGCTGACCACCGGTGTAAGTGTCGTAAGGATCGACCGCCAGATTGTTGCTTCCGGTGTTGCCGGTGCCGGTGGTCACAGTGCCGCGCGTAAGGTCAGAATTCGCGGTATTGCTGGCACCAGCGGAAGTCTGGACGGCCCAATTGGTCGGCGCGGTGCCGAGATTATTCTGGTTGGCAGCGACTACCGGCCCCTCGAAGCTACCGTTGATGAGTAATTCGGCGGCGTGGCTAGTGACAGGAGCGGATGCCAGAACGGCAGCACCGAGGAAGGAAAAAGTGGCTTTCTTGTACATGTAAGACGCGCAGGTGTATGAAGAGGAAGTTGGCTTTGGCGAACGACAACTGGGGTCTTCCCCCAAAAGATTCGTTCACCAATGGCGTAGCAGAAACGCTGCCACGCCCTTCTCTCCGCCGAAGTTATTTTCGGTCCAGCGCCTTGAGCCAGCCCTCGATGCGGTCGCGCTGGGTGTCTTCGCCACGATCCTGGAAGATGTGAAGCAGGTTCGTGAGCACGCGCACGAGGATCATGCGCGCGGTTGCCGGCTCCAGGTAGGCGGGCTGGAAGGTCAGCTTCTGCTTGCGCAGGATCGACTCGCAGTCCGCCAGCATGAGAATCTTCCCCCGGTGGAAGGGGTCGAAGAAAATGTCCCCGTGGCGCACGATGAAGTGGCCCGGCAGGTTGATGCCTTCCACGCGGATGCCCGCGCGGCCCGCGACGGCGATGTAGAGCAGGGCCAGGGAGATCGGGATACCCAGCTTCGAGTCGATGAGGCTCGGCAGCAGGGAGTTGTTCACGTCGTAGTACTCGTCCGAGTTGCCGCGGAAGCCGAGGTCGTTGGCGAGGTAGTTCGTGAGGATGGCCACGCGCTCGCGGGTCGAGATGGCGCTGGCGGTCAGGCGGGAGAGCTGGCGGCCCCAGGAGTCGAGCTTGCGCTGGTAGTGCTCGGTCTCGATGCCGGGCAGGAAGATGCGTGCGAGCAGCCAGTTTGCTTCCTCGACGTTGCCGTCGTCGGGAAAGAGGTGGCAGAGGAGGGTAAACTCGTCGAACGCCGCCCGGCTCTCGATCTCGGCGAGGATGTCATGGGCGTGGCCGCTGACGGTGGCATCGTCGACGGCGGCGAGTTCGCGCAAGTTCCCGATGATCTCGGGTCCGTTGTCCACGAGCTGACTTTTGAGCAGCATGACCGTCGAAGGGTCGTTGTCCCGCAAAAGTCTCACGATGGCCTCCTGTTGCTCAAACATAGGAAGAAATGGTCAGTCGGTCAGGGCGCCCCCCTTGCCGACGAGAAAAGCAAAGGGACTCGACATTGCCAAGGAAAATGTGACAAACCGCACGGGGACAAGCCCCCATCACGCCGCGCTGGTCTCCACGGCGTCCACCCGTCCGGGCACGCAACGCACGTCCACCTGCATGGGCCGGCAGCACACAGCGCAATCGTCGGTCGTGGTGTAGTCGCCTTGAGAAGTGTCCACCATCACGGGAAAGTACTCCCCGCAACTCGCGCACTCCACCTCGACCTCGACCAACCAGTCCATAAGGGCGTGGTCAGGATGCCATCGCGCCAGCGGTATCCGGCAGCGGCAGCCGCGGTGCGTCGCTCCAGAGATCTTCCAGCGCGTAGTAGGCACGCTTGTCGGCGTGGAAGATATGCACAAGCACGCTCAGATAGTCGATGATGACCCACTGGCTCACCGGGAAACCATCCACTGCGGCCGGGCGCGTGCTGAACCGTTCCTTGAGCTTGTCC
>CAXTQD010000027.1:0-20300 GCA_964246175.1 uncultured Chthoniobacterales bacterium
CACCCGTCAGGGCGCGATCACCTTCAACCAGAGCATCGCCTTCCAGAACACCGACGGCACCGCGCCCAATCTCACCCTCTATGCCCGCGGCGGTGCGCTCACCCTCGGCAGTGGCACCCGTTTCGCGCTCGGCGGCGCGCTCGACCTCGACAGCGACACCGGCATTACCCTCAATGCCCAGGCTGGCAGCGCCACCGTCGCGGGTGCCGGCACGGTGAACGTCGTCTCGAGTGGTGCGGTCACCTTCGGCGGCAGCGTCTTCGCCAAGGGGGCGTTTACGGTGACGGCCGGCGAGAATTTCATCCTCGCGCCGGTCGGCGCGTTCGGCTCGCTGATGGATGCCACGACCGTCACCGCCACCGGCACCGGCACCCTCAACGGCACCCTCACGGCCGGCGGCAGCGTCACGCTCCAGTCCACCGGCGACCTGACCGTGGGGCCAACCGCCGCAATCGTCTCCAACGCCGTCACCCTCTCCACGGGCGGGCTGGCCACGATTGACGTGGGCGCTTTCCAGAAGGGTGACACCACGCGTCCCGGCAGCGTCAACATCTTCGGCGCGTCCGGGGCCGCGCTGACCAACCGCAGCGGGGTTCCCGACGCCATCGACGACCTGAACGTCACCACGGACGGCTCGATCACGGTGGCTGCGGGGAGCTACCGTTTCAACACGTTGCAGACCAACAACACCGGCAGCCTCACCGTCGCACCGAACGCCACCGTCACCGCCAACACCCTCACGCTCGGCGGCGACTGGAACGTGGGCGACGCCGCCAGCTTCACCCTGACGCCGTTCATCGCCACCGCGGCCAGCCAGGTCGGGGGCAACGTCAACTTGACCGGTGCTCCCTCGCTCACCCTCGGCCAGGACCTCGCCGTCGCCGGCAACATCGGGGTCAACAACGCCGCCAACGACGCCCCGGCGCTCACCTTGATCGGCAACGCCACCCTCACCACGACGGGCAGCGTCAATCTCGGCGCGGGTTCACTCGATGGCCTCCTCAGCAACACGGCCAACACGGGCGGCACGTTCACGGCGGCCGGCCACGTGCGGATCGGCAACCTTAACACCGTCGGCAACCTCGACGTGGGCAGTCTGAGCGCGCTGAACGCGACTTCCAACAACCTCGATGGGAGCTTCAACGCCGCCAACCCCGCGGCAGTCGTCCGCGGGGCGGTGACGCCGTACTTCGTGGGGTTGTCGCACTCCTTCGACTTCGGCAGCTTCGCGGCGGACGGCGGGTTGCAGTTCGGCGGGGACTTGGCGGGCGCTTCCAGTTCCAGCCAGACCTCGCTGACGCTCAACGTGCGCGGCGGGAGTGTCACTTTCGGTCCGAGCGCCGTGTCGGGCCAGAGCATCGCCTCGGCGAACTTCGACGGCATCAACCACATCGCCACCGACGCGCAGACGCACGTCGGCGGCCAGGCCGGTGCGCTGACCGTGACGACCTCTTTTGAAGGCATCGGCGGGACCATTGCGGACACCAGCAGCATCTCGATCACGACGGTTCCCGGCCCGAGTCCATCGCCCGGTCCTTCGCCCAACCCCACGCCGAGCCCTGGTTCGCCGAGCCTGACGGCCATCGGCGGCCAGATCCTGCGCGGGACCACGGGAGCGGGCGGCAGCGGCGGCGCGGGCGGCAGCTTGTCGATGAGCACGGGCACCCTCGGGATCGACAGCGGCGCGACCCTCAACGTCAAAGGTGGGGATTTTGCCGAGTCTTCGGACTCGGGCACTCCCACCGGCACGCTCGCCGCGGCGGGCGGCGCGGGCGGGACGATCACGCTCGCCGCCTCCCAGGGCCTGACGGTCTTCGGCTCGGGTGGTATCGTTACCTTGCAAGCCGGGGGTGGGAACGTTTCCACGTCTCCCGCCACAACCGCACCCGGCGCGGGCGGCACGATCCAGCTTACCTCGGGCCTGGGCCTCTACGCGTACAACGCGCAGTTCCTGGCGAGCGGCGGCGACGTGACGGTCAACATCCCCACGGACACCGACGGCACACGGCCCCACGCCACTGCCGGTCCCACCTACCCGGGCGGCAACGGCGGCACGATCAGCCTCACCGACACTGCCGTGGGCACCAGCGGTACGGGCGTCACGCTCTACGACGTGGGCCTCACCGCCGCCAGTGGCGCGAACGGTGCGGGCACGTCCTACGGCGGCAACGGCGGGCGGATCGCGGTCGTCTCGCAGGACAACAGCGACGGGTCGCAATCGGACGGCGCAGCCGTCTCGCTGTACGGGACGAGTGTCGTGGTGAGCAACGACGCTTCCACCAGCCGCACGGCCTCCACGGCGCAGGGCGGCACGATCCTCTTGGCGAGCGCGCGCACCGGCGGCGGAGGCATCTCGGTGGACGGTTCTTCCGAACTGCGCGCCCTGGTCGATGCCAGCGGTGGCGGCGCGGGCGGCAACATCACCCTTCAGACGGCCGGCGCGAACATCGCGGTCAACGCATCCACGATCCAGGCCAGCGGCACGAACAGCCAGGTCCTGCTCAGCGTCGCCAACAACTCGCCCGGCACCTCCGGCACGATCATGCTCACCAACGCCACCGTCAGCGCGGAAATCCTCAAGGTGCAGGCGCTCGGCCGCAACGGCGTGATCACGATCAGCGGCAACAACTCGGCGCTGACCGGCAACACGCAGCTTCTGCTCTTCGGCGGGTCCGGTGCGCGCGGGGACACGAACAGCCTGATCGACTTCACCGGCAACACGACGATCAGCAGCCGGGCGGCCGGGACCCTGTCGGCCTACACGGTGCGGGTAGAGCCCGATGTGCAGGTCAACGTGACCGGACCGGCGTTGAACCTCTACGCCACCTCGCTCCAGTTCACGGGTTCGGGCGGCGACGGGACAACGAGCGGCACTTTCACCGGCAACGGCGCGGTCAAGGCGGGCAACTACGGCGACTTGCCGGCCCCGACGCCTGTGCCGACGCCGGTTCCCACTCCGCCCGCTGTCGCCAACGCGCGCAAGCCGGTTGCCACGACCGCGCCGCCACAACCGCGCACGGTGCCGTTCGCGGCGGTGCAACCTTACCTCGTCCGCAACGGCCCCGCGCTGCCGTCGCTGGGTCCGAACCTGCCAAAGACCAATCGCAAAACCTCCGCCGATCCGACCTCGCGCGGGCGCGAACCATTGCCCGCACCGCAGGCGCATCCAAACCCGTTGGTAAAGATGCGGTAAGCCGCGTGCCGGCTATCCGGCCAGATCAAACGTAGACAGGAGGGGCGACCATCACCGGAGCCGCCGCGCTGTGGACGTGTTCCAGACAGGCCGCCACGGGCGTGCGCCGGGCAAAAGCCGCCACCGCCGCGAAGCCGTGGATGCCCGCGCGACGCAACGGCGGCGCAACCACGCGCTCGATCAAAGCCACGGTCGTCTCCACGTCGCCGCGGCCGGTGTGCGAACGACCATTGCTCAGGCCGTAGTGCCGCTTGAGCGTGTCCAGGCGGTAGTTGCGGACTTCGCGGACGACCCGGCGGGTCAGCGTCAGCGCGCAGAAGCCGCGGCGGCCAGCGACCGGCACGCCCAGGCGCACGTACTCGGGTTCGAGCACGCGGTTCCAGTCGAAGGAAAGATTATACGCCACCATGGGCAGGTCGCCCGCGTAGGCGCGGAACGCCGCGTGCGCCTCGTACGGACACACGCCACGCCGGCGCAGGTACTCGCGCGAGTAGCCGTGGACGGCCTGAGCACCGGGATCAATGGGCACGTCGTGGTTGAGCAACACTTGGAAAGGCGCGCCCTCGCGCCGCCAGCCGCACATGCGTTGGGCGGCGATCTCGACAGCGTGGATGGGCGACCACACGCCGTCTGTTTCGGTGTCTACAATAAGCCAAGGTTCGTCGTGCATGGCAGCCGCCCAACAAAGCAGAACGGCCTGAGGGCAGCCAGATTTTTTGCAGATTATCGGGATGGCGCGCTGGCACGCTGCATCCGCTCGATTTCACCCAGCGCGGCGTCGATCCACCAGCGAGCGTCCGCGTCGTCGGTGCGGGCGCGCGCCGCGCGTAGTCGGGGTCACGGAGTTGCGCGACGTACCCGGCGACCTTGCGCCTGCGGGTCGGCGCGCACCTCGAAGGCCAGCGTGGCCGGCGCGGCGTCCGTTTGCAGATAGGCGTCGAGGCTACGCGCCTCAAACCGGTGCGCGCCGCCCGGCAACCCCTCCAGCACAACACTCGCTGGCGACACATCAGCCGCCACCAGTTGCCATGCACCGTTGTCGATCCGCCAGTCGAAACGCACCTTCCCCTCCAGCGGACCGGCGTCGCTGCCAAGCCGAACCTCCACGCGATCCGCCGGTGCACCCGGCATGGCGGGCGCGAGCGAGAGCGTCGTGCGCGGCGGTGGCGCGGGCGGGGTGAGGACGACGTAGGCCGGTCGCTCGTCCGTGTACACGAACACGTTTCCCCGCGCGTCGATCAACACGCTGTCCAACCGCCGCCGGTCCACGAACGGCTGCGTCTGCCCGGGCCGGAAAACCGGTACGCACCAGCCTTCTCGGCAGCGGAAAAGGTTTCCCTGCCACGTGCACCAATACACGCCATCGGGATCGACGGCCGCCGACTCCGGTTGGTTCGTGGGCGCGCCAGGAGGCGGCACGGGCCGCTGGCTGCGGGCCGACCGCGCCTCGCCGTCGGCGTAGCCTAGCTGGTACTCCGCCACAGGGTGCCAGCCGCTCTCCGGCGCGTACTCGTAGGTGCGGTGTTTCATGTTGACCCGCAGATGGCCGTCGTCCGTGAAGCGTCCTGCTGCGCGAGCGCGCCGACCCGCGGCAAGGACGCGCTTTCCGGCAGACCCAGATCGTGCAGGGAGAAAGTCTTGCCGTCGAAGACCAGCAATCCACGGATCGAGGCGTGATTGTACACGGGTCCCTCCGTGCGAAACCACATCCATCCCTGCGCATCCTCGAAGGATGCCACCACGTTCCAGCTTCCCCGCTTGGTCCGTGGAAGGCCCCGCTCGTAGCATTCCTCGCGGCGGCGACGTGCAGACATTCGGCGTGCCCGTCGGGCGAGAGGCGGCAGATTTCCGGTCCGTCAGCGGTGTACCAGACGTTGTTCTTCGAGTCAGCGAAGAGACGCTGGTTCGCCTCGGAACCCATCTGCGAGCCGGGGAACTTCAAGGTGGCGACGGTTTGAGATTCTCTGCCTTGCTGCACGGTGAAAATCCGGTCCTCGCTGCCCCGTTCCCACAGGATGACCACCGCGCCATCGGCCCGCCGGGTCTGGCGCAGGGGCCGGGCGCGTTCCGGCAAGCCGTTCACCGGCACGCGCTGCCAGCGTCCGTTTTCCAGCCGGTAGGGGCAGGGGTCCTGGTAGGAGTTCGGGACCAGGCCCCAGAGCACGCCGTCGTCCGCGCGCACCAGATCACACAGGTGGGCGGGCGGCGTGTCGCCGGCGGGTTCCTCTGCCCGCGCCGCGAGACAGAGGCCGAATCCGACGGCCAAGCAGAGGAGGCGCGGCGTCTTGATCGCGGTCGGCTACCAGGAGTAATGGACCTTGTAGTTGACGACCTTTTCCTCGTCGGGCGCGAGCGGACGCGGAACTCGACGGTTTGTGCGTCCGTCTGGACGAACGGGTCGCCGCTGTCGACGACATCCCAGTTCGTCCAACGGTAGAGGTGTTCGACGACGCGGATCCCGGTCGTTTCCTTCTTGTGGTTGCGCAGCCGGATCTCGAACCACTCGTCGCAAGTGTCGTGCGAGCTGTCCACGCGGAACGCCAGCCGCTTGCGCTCGCCGACGAGGTCGAACGCCGACCCCGTATACACGCGCAGCGTTTCGTCACGCGGCGTGTGGTCGATGACGTTCTCGCCTGTGAACTCCAGTTGCCCATCGGCGTCGCGCCGGTAAAAACGCACGCGCCCCTTGGGGAGCGGCAGCCCGAGACCGTTGGCCTCCGTGTTCTTGAACTCACGCATCGTCCACACCTTCGGGTTAGACTGCGTGCCGTAGTCGGCCTGGGTGCGAATGCTCTCGTAGTTGTAGCCGCGGTAGCGGTTCGCGTCGATCCGCGCGCCGTCGTACACGTAGAAGCGCGTGGAGGCGATCTTGTCCGCGTGGATGAACTCGACCTGCTTGGTCTCGCAGTCGCGCAGCGTGGTGGGCCACGGCAGGGTGTAGAAGTGGTATTCGTCAAAGGTCTTTTCGGTGACGGCGTTGCCTGAATCCACACCGCCGGACTCTTTGAGCACGCGCGCGGTGGCGAACTCATTGAAGTTGTTGGGGTCGATCTTGTTCACGTCGCCGGCCATGAGCTTGATACGCGCGTCGGTGAAGGTCTTGCCGCTCTGGTTGTCCATCGTCACGAGACCGGTCAGGCTGACCCCGTCGCCCTACTCGGGGGCAACGGCGCTGTAGTCGGCCTCCCAGGCCATGCCGCCAGTAAGATAGGCCAGCTCGGCGTCGAGCTTGGTGGCGGCGGGACTGTCGATGGTCCACGCAAGCGTCGGCCGCAGGATCGTGTCGTCGGCGAGGGCAGGGAAAAGCGGCTGTCCGGGCAGGGAAAAACGCAGTCGGCTGTCCACCTCGATGATCGACTGGCCCGCGCCTTCCGTGCCGCTGGCGTAGGTCATCTGCTGTTGGTAATACTGTTGGTTGTAGCGCCGCAGGCCGGCGGCGTGCGGGACGTAGCCGCTGCGGATGATCTTGCCGCGCACGATCTCGTCTTTGTCCCCCGGGTGGGTCACAAGAAAGTCGATGGTCTTGCCCTCGAAGAGCGAGAGCAGGAGCGACTGCGAAACGGGGTCGGCGCGGTAGTTTTGTTCGAGGATGCGCAGGGGGACTTTGCCGGCCTGGTCGCGCAGGATCACCGAATCAGGCTCCAGGTGCGCCGTCGTGTCGGCGAAGCGCACGTCGTTGAGCCCGGCCTTGAGGTCGAGCGGGACGGTGTCGCGCACGACGGCGAAGTTCTGGTTGTAGATTGTCAGGGCCGGCTCGGCGTGGACCGAAGCCGCAGCCAACAGGACGAGAGGAAAGAACACGCACCGCATGGGGCCATGCTTGACAGGACACCCGCTCGGGTCAACGGTCCGCGCAGTTCTTTGCAGAAATTCGATGTTCGCGGACCGAACGATGGAATCCCGTGAAAACCGGGAGCAGTTGCGCTGCTGTAACTGGAGACGACTTCCCACGATGCCAATCTGGCGAGCAATCGCCGGGTGAAGGCGGGGAGAAGGATGGGTGGGCGAGGCACAACCTCGGCCGCCCGAGAAACCAGGAGTCAGAACACTTCGCCGGTCCGCTCTCATTCGTCCGGCTCCGCGTGTGCGGGACGCCGGGCGGCAAAAACTTCTTCGCAAGAAAGAAGCGATGAGGGATCAGGAAGACGCTCGGTCGCGCGGCGATTGGCGTCGACTGGTCTCTTGTTTTATCCAACCCGAAAAGAGACCAGATGAAAAACCTGAAAGTTCCGTCGTTCGTCGCCGGCGCTCTCCTGTGGAGCGCCGCTTTCCTACCATCCATCGCCGATGCGCAGACCGCCGGCTTCGCCAACGCGGTCGTTGACTATATCCCCGGCACGGGGATCAACGCCGCCTTCGCCAACGCGAGTTCCGCCCTGGGCAAACCCGGCGGCAGTCCCGGCGGCAACGATACGCTCAACCCCTTCAATCCCAACTACGCCGCCTCGGAACTGACCGGCGTCGGCGTCGGCGGCCAACTGACGCTCGCGCTGTCCAACTTCGTCGCCGTCGGAGCCTCCGGCACGCGGGAGATCGGTTTTTTCGGCAACGTGGGCTTGGCGGACACGAACTATCCCAACGGCCAGGCGGGCAATCCCGCCACGGTTTTTGGCCTGCGCAGTGTCCTGATCTCGGTTAGCGCGGACGGCGTCAACTTCGTGGGGCTCAACGGCGGCGCGCTCATCAACTCCACCCTGCCCGCCAACTACTACGCCAACGCGGACACCACCAACATCAATACCCCGCCGCCCACTAACCCGGTCTTCGCGGATTTCGGCAAGCCGTTCACCGGGACGCTGGCTGACTTCAACGGTGAGACCTACGCGCAGACGCTCACGACCCTGGGCGGCTCGGCCGGTGGCACCTGGCTGGACCTGAGCGGCACCGGCCTGGCGCAGGTGGGCTACATCCGCTTCAGCGAACCTACCGCCGGTGGCCAGAACGGCGGGATTTTCTATCTCAACGGCGTGAGCAGCAACGAGAATCTGCTCGGTGCGGCCGTGCCCGAGCCGGGTGCCGCGGCGTGGTGCCTCGTCGCTGTCGCCGCTGTCTTGGCGTGGCGCGGGCGGCGGCGAGTGGCGGCGGTGCTCGCCGCCGTCGTGCTCCTGGGTGGCGTGGGATGCGTTTCCGCCCAGATGTTCAGCTTCAGCGACATTCAAAACTGGACCGGCACGGGCAGCAACGAGGCCGCGCTGGTCATCGACTGGAACGACGGCAAGACGCCAGAGTCGCTGGCGTGGGGCTATCGGTGGAACGGAACCGCCACGGGCTTGCAGATGATCGAGGCGGTTGACGCCGCCGACCCGCGGCTGTTTCTGTCCGTGCAACAGGACGGCGGACCAGTGGTTTACGGCCTCGGCTACGACCTAGACAACAAGGGTGGCACCTTCACGCCCGGGCAACTCGGGGTCAACGAGGACGGCTCGGCTTCCGATCCGGCCGACCACTACGCCGAGGGGTTCTTCACGAAGTATTGGGCCTATTACGTCTCCGACACGGGCAGCCCGTACGGCGGTGGCGGAGCGTGGGGGTACTCGGGCAGCGGCGCGGACGGTCGCACCCTCGTCAACGGCTCCTGGGACGGGTACAGCATCTCCGACGGTAACTTCAACGCACCGCTGCCCGATCTGCCGACGGCCGCGGCGGTGCCAGAGCCTTCCGCACTGGGAATGGCGATGGTCGGTCTAGTGGCGGTCTGGGTGTTGGTGCGACGGCAATCCGTGCGAGGCGAACGATGAAGCGGGCGGCGTTCACGCTGCTGGAACTGCTCGTCGTCGTGGCGGTCGTGGCGATCCTGGCCGCGCTCGCGTTGCCGGTGTACTCGGCGGCACGGTCGGCGAGTTCCAAGGCGGTTGCTGCGCAGTCGTTGCACGTCCTGGCGGTGTCGGGGCAGCTTTATCTCAACGACAATAACCAGCAGTTCTGGCCGTACTCGCAGTACCCTGTGAACGGCGGCACGATGTGGTGGTTCGGCTGGGAGTCCAACGCCTCGCGCTTCGGCACGCCGGAGGGTCAGCGCACGCTCGACTATTCCCAGGGGCCGCTCGGTCCCTACGCCATCGCCGCCGGCGGCGTGAAGACCGACCCCACCCTCGCCACGTACAGCCCACGGCTCAAGCCCAAGTACAAGGACGGCAACTATGGCTACGGCTACAACACTCTCCTGGTCGGTGGGAACGCGACGCGCTTTAGCCACCCGGGGGAAGTGGTGATGTTTGCGACGAGTGCGCAGGTGAACACGTTCCAGGCCCCCGCGTCGTCGAGCAACCCGATGGTGGAGGAGTTCTACCAGATTGACGACACGCAGACGAGCGTGCATTTCCGCGACGGTGGGCGCGCGATGGTGACCTGCCTCGACGGCGGCCTGCGCGAACTCCCCATGGACCCGACCACGCGCGACAATCGATTGCCCACCGCGAATATCGGGCGGTTTGCCCCGGTGGGCAGCAAGAAATACCTGGCGGAAGATACGCCATGAGGTTCAAGCTGTGTCACATCAGCTTGTCGAGCGTGATGGGCAGTTCGCGCACGCGCCTGCCGGTAGCGTTGTAGACCGCGTTGGCGACCGCCGCGCCGACGCCCGTGATCCCGATTTCGCCGATGCCGTGCGCACCCATCGGGGCATGCGGGTCGGCGATGTCAGTCCAGATCACGTCGATCTCGGGCACATCCCTGTGCACGGGCAGGTGGTACTCGGCCAAGCTCGGGTTCATGATGCGGCCGTTGCGCTCGTCGAACTGCGTCTCCTCCATCAGCGCGAGCCCCAGCCCCATGACGATGCCGCCGCGAAACTGGCTTTTGGCCGTTTTGGCGTTGAGGATGCGCCCACAGTCGAACGATCCCAGGAAGCGGCTCACGCGCACCTCACCGGTGATCGCGTTGACGCGCACCTCGCAGAACTGCGCGCCAAAGGAATGCATGGACCAGTGCATCAACTCCAAGGGTGGCGGCGCGCTGCCCTCCGCGCTCAGTTCATCGCGTCCGGCGCGGCCTAGCAGCACAGCGTAATCTTCGCGGCAGGCCGGATCGTCGATCTTGCACAACCCACCGTTCTGGGCGGTAACCTCATCCGGTTCAAGGCCAGCGAGCGGCGAACCCTCCGGCGCGAGCTTGAGCAGCGCGGCGACGAGTTCTTTGTGCGCTTCGAGCACGGAGGCCCCGATGGACGCCGTCTGCTGCGATCCGCCGGCGAGGACGATGCCGGGCAGGTCGGAGTCACCGTAGTTAACAGTCACTTTTTCCAGCGGCAGGCCGAGACGGTCGGCGGCGACGATGGCCGTCGTGGTAGCCGTGCCCATGCCCATCTCGTGCGCGGCGATTTCGACCGTCGCGCTGCCCAGTCGGGTCAGCGTGATCCGGGCGGCCCCTCCGGGCATGCGCTGATAGGGATAGGTAGCCGCCGCCATGCCCATGCCGACGAGCCACTCGCCCTCGCGGCGCGCCGGGCGTGGCACAACGTTTGTCCCAACCAAATCGCTCGGCCCCCGCACGACACGCTTCGACAAAGTGGCGCGAGGAAAACGGGATGCCCAGCGTCGGGTCCTGGTCGGGTTCGTTGCGGACCCGCAGTTCGATGGGGTCCATCCCGAGGGTCTCGGCGAGTTCGTCCACGGCGGATTCCAGCGCGAAGGTGCCGACGGACTCGCCCGGCGCGCGCATGAAGGTGTTCGCCACCATGTCCATGTGCACGGACTGCACGCGGAGTTCGAAGCTTCCCGCCCCGTACATGCACTGGGTTCCCAGGATGAACGGTTCGGGCAGGTTGTTGTGGGCGGTCATGGCGACGGCCCCCGTGTGGATGATCGCGTCGAACTTCCCGTCCGCCTGCGCACCGATGGCCACGCGCTGCTCGGTAGTGGTCCGCCCGCCGACCACGCGGTAAACGCCCTCGCGCGAGAGCGCCATCCGCACGGGGCGGCCCGCTAGCCGGGAAGCCGCCGCCGCCAGGACGTGGTGCTGCCAGAGGGTCTTGCTGCCGAACCCGCCGCCGACGAACGGCGAGGTGACGTGCACCTGCTTTTCCTTCAGCCCGAATGCGCTCGCCAGTGACCAAGCCGTGTGCGACACACACTGCGAAGCGTCGTGGATGTACAACTCGCCGTCCCGCCACGCCACCGTCACCGCATGCGGCTCGATGGGGTTGTGGTTGTGGCGCGGAGTGAGGTAGGTCTGGGCGGTGCAATAGGGAGCCGCCGCCAACGCCGCCTCGGCGTCTCTCACTTTGTGTTCGAGCGCCTCGCCGAACATTTCCGCGCGGTGCAGCCCATTGGCCTTGGCCTGCGCGAATGTGGTGACGGCCGGTTCGGGCTCGTAGCGGACCTGGATCAGAGTCTTGGCGTGGTTGGCTTGTTCCTGCGTTTGCGCCAGCACGACGGCCACCGGTTGGCCGTTCCAACGCACCCGGTCATCCTGGAAGACGGGCAGGTCGTCACCGGAAGCCGCCTTCCCCGCTTCGCCGAAGAACGACATCGCCTTGATCTCGGGCGCGTTCTGGTGCGTCATCACGAACACGACGCCCGGAGCCTCCTCGGCCGCGACGAGGTCGAACGACGCGACACGCCCTTTAGGAATCGTGCTGAACACCACCGCGGCGTACACCATGTTCTCCAGCGGGAACTCGGCGGCGAACTTCGCCTCGCCGCGCACCTTGAGCGGACCGTCCACGCGGGAAACCGACCGGCCGATCAGCCCATCGCGGCTTTCGATCAGTGGGTCAGGCTTGCCGCCGGGCATCATGCGGTCAGGCGCGAGGGCGACCGCCTTCTTCACTACCGTCGTGGCGAGGTTACCAAATCTGCTCATCGTACGTCCTCCGTCAGTTCGCCGAGCACGGCTGTGACCGTGCGCCGGACCAGTTCCAGTTTGAATGCGTTGTGGCTCAGCGGCCGGGCGTCGGCAAGTTCGGCCTCGGCCGCGGCGCGGAAGTTTTCGGGTGTGGCGGCCTGTCCGCGCAGAACGGCTTCGGCTTTCCAGGCGCGCCAGGGTTTGTGGGCGACCCCACCCAGGGCCAGGCGCACGTCCTTGATCGTGTCGCCGTCGAGTTCGAGGGCAGAGGCGACCGACACGAGCGCGAAGGCGTAGCTCGCCCGGTCACGCACCTTGCGGTAGGTAGAGCGCGCGCCGAAGGACAGCGCGGGCAGTTCAACCGCCGTGATGAGTTCACCGGGAACGAGGTTGGTCTCGTGTTCCGGGTGGTCCCCGGGCAGGCGGTGGAAGTCGGTGAACAGCAGCGTGCGCTCACCGTCCGCGCCGCGCAGGTGGACCACGGCGTCGAAGGCCGCGAGCGCCACGTTCATGTCGCTCGGGTGCGTCGCCACGCACGCGGCCGAAGAGCCGAGGATCGCGTGGATGCGGTTGAAGCCCTCTACGGCGTCGCAACCCTGGCCGGGCTGGCGCTTGTTGCAGCGTGAGCCGTCGTCGTCGTAGAAGTAGGCGCAACGGGTGCGTTGGAGCAGGTTGCCGCCCACCGTGGCCATGTTGCGAATCTGCGCCGAGGCCCCCGCGACAATGGCGCGGGAGAGCGCCGGGTAGCGTGTGCGCACGGCGCGGTGTTCAGCCACGGCCGTGTTGCGGGCCGCCGCGCCGATGAGCAAGCTACCATCGGCGCGTTCCTCGATGGCATTGGATAGGCCGGTCACATCCACCAGCGCGCTCGGGCGCTCGATGGTCTCGCGCAGGAGATCGACGAGGTTGGTGCCGCCGCCGATGTACTTGGCCCGTGCCTCGCCGCCGCGACGGATCGCGTCATCGGCGCTCGTCGCCTTCGCATAGGTAAATGGAGTCATTGGGCTTGGGCGAAGGTTTCCTTGATGGCCGCGACGATGCCGTTGTACGCGCCGCAACGGCATAGGTTGCCGCTCATGCGTTCGCGCACTTCCTCATCGTCGAACGCCACCGTGCCCGCGGCGAGGTCAGCCGTGACGTGGCTGGGCACACCACGCCGGATTTCCGCCGCCATGCCAACGGCCGAGCAAATCTGCCCTGGCGTGCAATAGCCACACTGGAAACCGTCACACTCGATGAACGCCGCCTGGAGCGGGTGCAACTCTCCGTCTTGCGCCAAGCCTTCAACCGTCGTGACCGCCCGGCCGTCGTACTGCACGGCCAGCGCCAGGCACGAGAGGATACGCTCGCCGTCCACCAGCACCGTGCATGCGCCGCACGCGCCCTGGTTGCAGCCGAGCTTGGTGCCGTGCATTTCCAGGTGTTCTCTCAGGAAATCCAGCAGCGAGACGCGCGGGTCCGCCGGAGGTTCCACTTCCAGTCCGTTGATGAGGATTGGCATGAGTTGAATCTAACCGCCCCGCGTATCCTCTCGCAACATCTACGGCTTTTTATATTGGATTGCTGCGGGAACAAGAATCGCGTGACAATTTTGTCACAAAGCGATTGGCTCGGAGCACTGCGATCATCTCCTGGCGAAAGCTTCTCGGACGCGACCCGAAGTTCTACGACCTGCTCGAAGCGAGCGCCGCGGCTGCGCGCGCGAGCACGGGCCTGCTCAGCGTCCTCGTGGAGCGGATGCGCCAACCCGACGCCGCCTGCGACCTGCGCGAGTTCAACGCCAGCCGCCACGAGGACAAGCGGCTCACCCGCGAGATCACCGAGGCACTCTGCCGCACGTTCGTCACTCCGCTGGAGCGCGAGGACACCGAGGCGCTCGCGGAAGCGCTCTACAAAGTGCCCAAGCGCGTCCACGCTGTCGGCGAGCGACTACTCATCTACCGGGACGCCGTGCCGGCGCTCGGCGAGAACTTCCGCCGGCAGGCCGCCATCCTCGAAGAGTTGGCCCGCGTCGTCGAAGGGATGGTCAAGGACTGCGCGGCGGCATGGACGTGGAAAAAGCCCGCGGCATGAACGACCGCCTCCAAAACCTCGAAGGCGAGGCCGACAAGCTCGTCCTGCGCATGTTGCAGGCGCTCTACCAGGGCGAACACGAACCACGCGAGATCTTCGTCTTCAAGGATGTGTTCGAGTTGCTGGAAAAGGCCATCGACCGCTGTCGCGACGCGGGCAACACGGTGTTCTACATTGTGCTCAAAAATGCCTGACGCCGATGACGCTCTTTCTTGTGGTCCTGCTGGCCGCGCCGGCCTTCGAGTACATCAACGGCTTCCACGACGCCGCCAACGCCATCGCCACGGTTGTGTCCACGCGCGTGCTCACCCCACGGCAGGCGATCCTGATGGCGGCGGTGTTCAACCTCGTCGGCGCGAGCCTGGGCACGACCGTGGCGGCAACCATCGGCAAAGGGCTGGTCAACACAAAATTCGTCACGATACCTACGCTGCTGGCCGCGCTCCTGGCGGCGATCCTGTGGGGACTTTTCACGTGGTGGCTGGGGCTGCCGAAATCGTCCAGCCACTCGCTGATCGGCGGGCTGTGCGGGGCGGCCCTCGCCAGTGCGCGCAACGGCCAGTGTGCTGGGCATCCCGGTGTCCACGACGCACGTCATCTCCACGTCGATCATGGGCGTGGGCGCAACCAAGAGGCTGAGCGCGGTAAAGTGGGGCGTGGTTAGCAGCATCCTGTGGGCGTGGGTGTTGACCTTGTCGGTGACGGCGCTCGCGGGGTACGGGCTGCTGCGGGTGCTGGCGGTCAGCGGGTAAGGACGTGCCGCGACTTTCGCCCTTGCGCACGGGGGCAGGTTAGCATTTCTTTCAACGCCGGCCAACGGTTCTGGCTGGCTTCCTTCTTCTCCTGTCTAACTGCCGCCGCTCGCGGTCGTTGGCCTTGCTTTCCCCGAAGCAGCACCCTCCTCTTTATGAACAACGATCCCCTCGCCTTTCATTCTATCGACCATGTCGAGTTCTACGTGGCCAACGCCCGGCAGTCGGCGCACTTCTACCGCACCACGCTTGGACTGGTCCCGCTCGCCTACGCGGGCCTCGAAACCGGTGTGCGCGACCGCGCCTCCTGGCTGCTCGCGCGCGGGCATGTGCGCTTTCTGCTGACTTCCCCGCTCGGCCCGGATAGCGCGCCGGAGGTTTCCGCGCACATCGCCAAGCACGGCGACGGGGTCAAGGACGTGGCCCTGCGCGTCGCCGATGCCGAGGCCGCCTTCAACAAAGCCGTGCGCCGTGGGGCCAAACCCGTGCAGGAGCCGACCGCGTTCGAGGATGGCAGCGGGCGGTTCGTGCGCGCGAGCATCGCCACGTACGGCGACACGATTCACTCTTTCATCGAACGCGACAACTACAAGGGCACGCTGCCCGGCTTCCGCGCCATCGAAAATCCCCCACCCGCGCCTGACACGGGCATCGCCGCCATCGACCACATCGTCGGCAACGTCGAGCTAGGCCGCATGAACGAGTGGGTCGGCTTCTACCGCGACGTGATGGGCTTCTCTCAACTCAAGCACTTCACCGACGAGGCCATCTCGACGGACTACACCGCACTCATGTCCAAGGTGATGCAGAACGGCTCCGGGCGGATCAAGTTCCCCATCAACGAGCCCGCCGAGAGCAAACGCCGCTCGCAGATCGACGAGTACCTCCTCCACTACGGCGGCCCCGGCGTGCAGCACATCGCACTGGCCACCAAGGATATCGTCGCCACTGTCGACGCCCTGAAAAACGCTGGCATCAACTTCCTGCGCGTACCTGACACGTACTACGAAGACCTGCCCGCCCGCGTTGGTCCCATTGACGAGAACGTCGTGGAAATCGCCAAGCGCGGCATCCTCGTGGACCGCGACGACGAGGGCTACCTGCTCCAGATTTTTTCCCAACCGTTGCAGGATCGGCCGACGCTGTTCCTGGAGGTCATCCGCCGCCACGGCTGCAAGGGTTTCGGCGTGGGGAACTTCAAGTCACTCTTCGAGGCTATCGAACGCGAGCAGGCGCTCCGCGGTAATCTGTAATCCTCAAAAGCCTTCCCCCATGGCCTACTACCATAAGCTCGGACAAATCCCGCATAAGCGGCACACGCAGTTCCGCAAACCCGATGGCGGCCTCTACCGCGAGGAGGTCATGGGACTGGAAGGTTTCCACGGCGTCGAGAGCATCCTCTACCATCACTTCCTACCGCCGCGTGTCGTGGCAGCGGAAGACCTGGGCAAGACGCAGATCGACTACGCCGACTTCGGCGCTTTACGGCACCGCGCGCTCGCCACGGGCGAACTCCCCACCGGCGAAGATGCCGTGTCTGCCCGTCACACCTTGATGGGCAACGCCGACGTGACGGTCGGCGTCTCGCGCGCCACACGAGGGATGGATTATTTTTACCGCAACGCACAGGCTTACGAGACGTGGTTCGTGCACGAGGGCGAGGGCAATCTGCACACGCAGTTCGGCCGGCTGCCGTTCGTGCCGGGCGACTATCTGGTAATCCCATTCGGCACGACGTGGCAGATGGCGCTCGACACGCCGGAGGCGCGGTTCTTCGTGATCGAATCGCGCGGACAAATTTCCCCGCCCAAACGCTACCGCAACGAGTTCGGTCAACTGCTGGAGCACGCCCCGTACTGCGAACGCGACATCCGCCCGCCGGTCGAGCTGGAGCCGCACACGGAAGAGGGCGAGTTCGAGGTGCGCGTGAAGGCGCGCAACACGCTCACGCGCCACGTGCTCGACCACCACCCGCTCGACGTGGTCGGCTGGGATGGCTACCTGTACCCGTGGGCGTTGAGCATCCACGATTTTGAGCCGATCACGGGTCGCATCCACCAGCCGCCGCCGGTGCACCAGACGTTCCAAGGCGAGGGGTTCGTGGTGTGTTCGTTCGTGCCGCGGTTGTTCGACTATCATCCGCAGGGTATCCCCGCACCTTATAACCACTCGAACGTCAACTCGGACGAGGTGATTTACTATTGCGACAGCAATTTTATGTCGCGCAAGGGGATCAGAAAATACGACATCACGCTCCATCCCTCCGGCCTGCCGCACGGCCCGCAGCCGGGCGCGACGGAAGCGAGCATCGGCGCAAAGGAAACCCAGGAACTCGCCGTGATGGTGGACACCTTCCACCCGCTCCAACTCACCGAGGAGGCGCTCGCGTTCGAGAAGCCCGAGTACCAGAACTCCTGGCTGCTAGGCGCGAAGGTGTGAGTACCGCTGACACAGAAGTGTCTCCCCCGCTGTTCGCCTTGTTCGAAGAGAGCGTGGACTATGCCGGGCTATTCCCTCCGGCGGCGCTGGCGCTGGAAACGGCGCTGGATCATCACGCCGCCAACCTCCGCAGCCCTGACGCGTGGCTGTTGGGTTGCTTCGTACTACCCATGGCCAAACTCGCGGAAGTCGGGCCATTGCTGGCGGGCAGGTTCACCGCCGAGTGGCCGTTACAGATCGCCGCGCTCATGCCGCAGGCCGGCGCTGCCGACGAACATCTGGACGGCTTGCGCGCTGGATTGCACGCCTTGCTGGACTTCCAGCAGATTCACGGGCGCACGGTGTCCATCGAGCAGTTGGAGATGCCGCTGCCATCGCAGCCGATGTCTGACGCGGAACTGGACCTGCCGTTCGAGAATACGGCCGGTCTCATCGAGGAAGCTTGCGGGGCGAAAAGGCATCTGCGCATCTTCTGGGAAACCCCGATTTCCAGCGACCTGACGCCCCGGTTGCATCGGGTTGCGCATCACAACAAGAACACTTCGCGGCGCTTCGGGGTCAAGCTCCGCACCGGCGGTATGCAGGCCAGCGCCTTCCCCTCGCCTGAGCAACTGGCCGGAGCACTCGTGGCAGCCTATGACGCCCGAGCCGCGCTGAAGTTCACCGCCGGATTGCACCACCCGTTCCGGTGGTTCGACGCTGGGGTGAACACGCGGATGCACGGCTTCGTGAACGTCTACGCCGCTGGGGTTTTCCTGTCTCGGCCCGGGTTCGACGTGCCCCTTGTCCAAGCTCTTGTGGAGGACGAAGCCCCGGAGAATTTCTATTTCGATGCCGATGGTATCCGCTGGCGCAACTGGGAGGTGACCGGCGAAGAAGTTCTCGACTCCCGTGCTTTCCTCACCAGCTTCGGGTCCTGCTCCTTCGACGAACCCCGCGACGATCTGGGCGCCGCGGGTCTATTCATATGAATGCCACCCACGACCCGCGTCGGCGGTCTTTTCTCGACGTTGCGCCGGACTCGCATTTTCCGATTCAGAACCTGCCTTTCGGGGTGTTCTCAACGTCCAAGACGAGGCCACCGCGGGTTGGGGCGGCGATTGGCACCCAAGTTCTTGATCTCTCCGCCCTCGAAAGACGCGGCTTCTTCCGGAACGTGCCGAACTTCAACAGCAACGGCTCGGTGTTTGACCAACCCGCGCTGAACACCTTCCTAACCCTTGGCCAAACTGTTTGGTCCCGCGTGCGTGAGATTGTCAGCGGTCTGCTCACCGCCGACGAACCCACCTTACGCGACGATGCCGCGCTCCGTGCCGAGGCGCTTCTGCCGCAAGCGGAAGTCCAGATGCACCTGCCCGCACGGGTCGGCGACTACACAGATTTCTATTCCTCGCGCGACCACGCGACGAACGTCGGCACCATGCTGCGCGGTGCGGACAACGCGCTCATGCCTAACTGGCTGCACCTGCCCGTCGCCTACCACGGGCGTGCCTCGTCACTGGTGGTCAGCGGCACGCCCGTGCGTCGACCCTTGGGCCAGACGAAGCCGGCAAACACGGACGCGCCTGTGTTCGGCCCGAGCAAGTCGCTCGACTTCGAGCTGGAGGTCGGCGCATTTGTCGGTCCAGGCAGCGCGCTGGGCGAACCAGTCCCCGCCGACCGTGCGGCCGAGCGCCTCTTCGGCCTCGTGCTGGTCAACGACTGGAGCGCGCGCGACCTCCAGGCATGGGAATACCAGCCGCTCGGTCCCTTCCTGGCAAAGAACTTCTGCACGAGCCTGTCGCCGTGGGTGGTCACGCTCGAAGCCCTGGAACCCTTCCGTCGCCCTGCGCCCGCGCAGGACCCTGCTCCTCTATCCTACCTGCGCGCCGCGAACGACTGGACGCTCGATCTCGTGCTGGAAGCCCACCTGCAAACCCCGCAGGCCGCCGCGCCGGAGCGCATCACGGCCACGAACTTCTCTCACCTCTACTGGACTTTGGCCCAGCAACTCGCCCATCACACTGTCAACGGCTGTCCGCTCCAATCCGGCGACCTCCTGGCATCCGGCACGGTGTCCGGCCCGACGCCCGAGTCGCGCGGTTGCCTGCTGGAACTCACCTGGCGCGGCGCGAACCCGCTCACCCTCGCCGGCGGCGAAACCCGCGCCAGCCTTCAGGACGGCGACCGCCTGACGCTCACCGGCTGGGCGCAGGGCGACGGCTACCGCGTAGGCTTCGGCGAGGTGACGGGTGCGGTCCTGCCGGCTCCCGCGCCGCGTTGACGCACCACGCCCGCAAGCTATACTGCCGGGGTGTCTGCATCTTCCCCCAGTGCAAGCCACGCCCCGGTCCCGTCTGCCGCACCGGTTCGCTCTCTGAAGGGCACGGTGCTCGTGACGCGGCGCGTGCACTTCAACGCCGCTCACCGGCTCGACAACCCGCGCTTCGACGCCGCGTGGAACCAGCAAACCTACGGCGTCTGCAACAACCCGTGCTGGCACGGCCACAACTACGTTCTGGAAGTCTCCGTACGCGGCGAGCCCGATCCAGACACGGGCTACGTCGTTGATCTCGGCGCGTTGAAAAAGCTTTTGGAAGCCACCGTCGTCGCGCCCTGCGACCATCGTAACCTCAACGTCGAGGTTCCCTTCCTGCAAGGCGTCATTCCTTCGACCGAGAACCTCGTCATCGCTTTCTGGAACGAGATCGCCCCGCGGCTGCAAGGCGGGACGCTCCACCGCGTGCGGCTCTACGAATCCGAGCGTAACTTCGCCGAGTACCTCGGACCTGATTTCTCTGTATGAAGCCTTCCGCACCGTCTCCCGCCAAGGCCAGCTACGGTCGCCCGCCGCACGCCTCGGACGATCCACACCCACCCGCGCCCGACGCGCTCCGTCACGAGTACGATGCAGCGTTCGCCGTCACGGCGGATTACCAGGCGTCCCTGCCCGACCTGATGTCGCCTGAGCACAACGACGCCGCGCACATCCCTGCGCCCATCCAGCAGGTCGGCATCTCGGGTTTCCGCCTGCCGCTGCACTACGCCGCGGCCGACAAGGAGAACAGCCTGGCCCTGGA
>CAXTQD010000027.1:20310-26147 GCA_964246175.1 uncultured Chthoniobacterales bacterium
CATCATCCGTACGTTCTACGAGTTCGAGGGCGAGGTGTTCTCGCTGGACACGCTGCCGAAGGTGCTCACGCGCTTCGTCGAAACCGTCGGCAGTCCGTCGGCGCGGCTGCGGCTGGATTTTTCGTTCCCGATGCTCCAGCGCAGTCTGCGGAGCGGGTTGGCGGGTTACCAGTATTACGACTGCGCGTTCGAGGCGCAGCTCACGCGCCCCGCGGACGGACAGGAGGAAAAATTGCGCCGCTGGATGCGGTTCGACTTCGTGTACTCGTCGGCGTGCCCGTGTTCATCCGAGTTGGCCGAACACGCCCGGCAGAGCCGCGGGGTGTTCGCCGTGCCGCATTCGCAGCGCAGCCGCGCGCGGGTGTGGGTGGAGGTTGCCGCCGGCGCGTCGCTGGGCGTGGAAGACGTGCAGGCCGCCTGCCTGCGCGCGCTCCAGACCGAGACGCAGGTGATGGTCCGCCGACCCGACGAACAGGCGTTCGCCGAACTCAACGGCGCACACGTCAAGTTCGTCGAGGACGCAGCGCGGCTCCTGCACCGGGAGTTCTCGTCCGACACGCGGGTGCGGGACTTTCAGATCATCTGCTCGCACCTGGAATCGCTGCATTCGCACGACGCCGTCGCCGTAATCTGCAAGGGCGTGCCAGGCGGGTTCCGGGGAGATTTCACCGGGTTCGACGAACTCGTCTGCTAAAGATGCCGGTCGTCCTCGTCACCGGGGCCTGGTAGGGCATCGGCGCGGCGATTGCAGAGACATTCGCACGTGAACTCGGCGGCCGGTGCCGTCTGGCGCTCGTCGCGAGCAACGTGGCCAATCTGCGCCGGGTGGCGGCGCGCTGCCGGCGGGTCGGCGCTTCCGCGGTGGAGACGTACCCCTGCGACGTGGGCGACGCAGCGGCCGTCGAGACAATGGCGGCGCAAGTGCGGAAAGATTACCGGCGGGTGGATGTGCTCATCAACAACGCCGGTTGGTTCGTGCCGACGCCGCTGCTGAGCATGACGCCGCAAGAGTTCGACGCCGTGATGAACGCGAATCTGTGCAGCGTCTTCCTAGTGACGCGTGCCTTTGCCCCGGCGATGGCGGCGCGAAAAGCGGGCGACGTGTTCGTGATGGCGTCGGTGGCCGGCGTGCGCGCGTTCCCGGCGGGTGGGGCGTACGTGACGGCCAAGCACGGCGTGTTGGGACTGGCGCGGGCGTTGCGCGAGGAACTCCGCCCGTCAACCGAGGGAAACCATTCGCCAAGGTTCGTCGTATCTAGAGGGCAGTCGCGTAAGCAGTAGAAGTCCAAGCAGCAAGTTAACCTCCGAAACGACAAACCCACCATTATGGCAGAATCAGAACTCGACGGCACCATCTCCGCTCTCCAGGGCGGCATCACCTCCCTGAGCCCCACCACGGCGGTCTCCAACATCGAGAGCTGGGAGTCCCAGCTCCAGGCCAGCGGCGACCCCAAGCTCAGCGGCATCGCTGCTGACCTCAACGCGCTCAAAGCCGAACTGACCAGCGGCAAGCTCGACGGCGCGGCCATCGGCCAGCTCTTGAGCCAGCTCGGCTCGGCGACCACCGAAGTGGCGGGTCAGGCCGAGGCTTCCAGCCAGTCCAAGCTCACCACCCTGGGCAGCTTGTTGACCAAGGCCGGTAGCGCGCTCGGCGGCAACGCCTGAGTTTTCAGGCTTTCTCCCCTTCCTCTCTTTCCGGAGAACGAAGCCCGAGGAAACCTGTGACAGCGTCCGCACGTTAAAATGCTGCTAGCCGTCAGAAGCTGGCAGCATTTTTGCGCGTCTTAGAGCAACCGGTGGCTCTTGGCCCAGTCCTCGAAGCCGTTCCTCAACTGCTCGAAGGAGTCGATCACGAACAACACCGGCTGCATGTGCCAGATGTCGTACTCCTGCTTGGCGACTTCTCCGGGCACGAATGGCCGCTTCTCTACGGCGTCCGTCAGGCTGTGGCGCACCTCGCCGTACGACGACGTGATGCCGTTGCCGTAGATGCGTAGACCCTCCGGCGTGTTGATGAGGCCGAACTCCACCGTGAACCAATAAATCCGCACCAATCCCAAGCGCACGTCGCCGACCGCGTTCGGGCTGGCGGCGGCCTGGCCAATCTTTTGGAAGAAGTTGGCGAACTCCTCGTGCACGATCATCGGCGTGTGCCCGAACCCGTCGTGGAACAAATCTGGCGCGGGCGTGTAGTCCATCTCTGAGCGCGGACGCATGTAGTCCGTCGCCGGGAAGACGCGACGCGCCAGACGCTCGAAGAAGTCTCCTTCGTGCAGCAACCCGGGCGAGCGGGTGAGCTTCCAGCCCGTGGCTTTTTCCAGCGAGGCGCTGACATCGCGCAACGCCGGGACACGGTCCGCGGGCAGGTTGAGCATCGCTAACCCGTCGATGTATTCCTGGCAAGCGCGTCCGGGCATCAGGGCGCGCTGGCGGGCGTAGAGTTCCTTCCAGACTTGGTGCTCGTCGGGCGAGTAGTTGGGATACTCGATTTCGGAGCCTTCCGGGATCAGTCCATCGAGCGTGATGGGCACGCAGCGCGGATCGTCGTGCGAATCGGAGGCGGGTTGGCTCGGCGCATCGGCGGCAGCTTGCGCGACAGCGGAGTTTGGGTCAATTTTAGCGAGGGTAGCGGCGGCGGCATTAGCGTTCATGGGGGGATGTTGGGGAACGGTCACTCCGAGGATACATGCAACCGAGACGCGCTCCATCCAAACTAGCCCTGACCCTCTTACGCCACCTCGGGCAGAGCGCCTGCCTTGTCGGCTTGTTGCCCGAGCGCGGTGCGGTTGCAACGCCGCAGGAGGGCGAGGTAAAACCGGTCGGCCGCCCGGTCCTCCCCGACGCTCTCCAGCCAATGCCCCCCATTCGCCAGCACCCGGGCGGTTTCCTCCTGTTGGTCGCCCATCAACGCCGCCGCCTGCCAGGCTAGGTCCGCCGCAAGTTGGCGGTAGTGAAAGCGTTCCTCGGGATGAACCGGATGGCTGCTCACGCGGCGCTTTTCGTCCGCGCTCACCGGCGGCACGTAGGTCGATGGGGGCGGCAGACTGTCTCCCTCCGTGGCGGGGTCCCGCAGCCTCACGCTCAGCGCGTGGTAATGGTCTTCGTCGAACTGCCCGTCCACGACGAACCAATCCGGGTCGTCCTCCGTGCCGAAAAGCTCCATGCCCAGCCAACGCTCGATCTTGGCGGCACGCCAGAGCGCGTCGGCGCGGGCGGACTTCGGCTGGCGGTCGTTCCGGCCCAGCTTGAGCGCGGCGACGTATTGGTCAAAGTTCGGCCACAACGGCGCAGGATAATACGGGCGGGCCTCGGCGCACCGGCCGTCGCGCGCGAGACGGCGGGCGAGCAGGTAACGCAGGGCGTAGGCGGCGGGATTGGTGCTGCTGTCCTGACTGATTGCGGCCTGGATCGTCTGGACGTTGGCCGGCGCGTCGGTCTCGGGGAAGAGGTTGGGCGAAGGCGAAGCGACCGGCGGAGCAGCAGGAAAATTCCCGCGCACGTAGGCGCGCAGTTCGTCCGTGTTCATCACCCGCTCGGCCACGTACGCGGCGTCGCGCCAGAAGCCGCTGCGCAGCAACGCCGAGAGTGCCTGCGCGTAGTCTGGCGCGAGAGGCTGATGATCCCCAGGTCCGCGTGGAACTGGTTCGCGCGGAACTCCGCCCCGTCCGCCGCGAGGTTCGTGGTGCTGTCGAGGCAGTTGTCCGTCGCGCGGATCTCCACCGGGAAGGCGCGCACGGTCCGGTCGAAGCACTTCGCCACGGCGTCGGGGTGGCCGTCGCGCAAGGCCAGCTTGGCGCGCAGCCACCACGCTAAGCCGCCGGTGTCAGGAGCCTTGGTCAGCCACGCGGCGGCGGACGCGTAGTCGCCCTGCTGGTACGCGCTCCAGGCAATCGGCGTCGCCTCGCGCACGGCGTTGACGTTTTCCTTGGTCAGGAGGGCGAGCCAACCTTTTTCCAACTCGGCGAATCTGTTCTCGGCCGGCGGGTTGTCCGGCGGCACGGGCTCCTGGTCGTCGAAGCGGCGGCGGCACGCGAGGTAGAGGGTGACGACGCGGCGCAGGAACGGATCGTGCGCTGCCGCGACCACCGGTTCCGAAGCGGCCCCGTCCTTGAGCGCCTCCTCGGAGACGGTGCGCAGGGAAGAAGCCATCGGGTCGGAGAGTTCCGGGCTGCTGATACCCTGTAGATAGTAGAGCCTCGCCGCGGAGGAGAAATCCCGTCCGTCGAGCGCGACCCGGCCTTCCCAGCCGCAGGCGTCCGAGGCCAGGTTGAACACGTCGCGGCAGCCCTCGGCACGGAGCGCACGCACGCGTTGGTAGCGGCGGGCGCGGTCCGCCGCCGGTTCGTCCGGCTGGTCGTCGATCCGCGCGAGCATTTAGGCCGTCTTCGTCGAGCAATACCGCCGCTCCGCCAACGGCCGGGCGAGCAGGCGTTCCCAAGCGGCGCGGGCACCCGGCAGGTCGTTGTGCCAAAAACGGCAGGCTCCCTCCTGGTAGTCGCGCCACTCCACCGGCAGGCCGTCGGCCAACTCCGGCGGCAGGACGAAAGGCTCGCCGTCCGGCGGGGCTGCCTCCGTGCGGATCGCCCGGGCACGCTCGTCGAAGCGGAAGCCGCTGGGTGCCGGGCGCACCGTGGCGATCTTCGCAGCCAGGTCAGCCTGAAACTTCTGGTAAGCCGACGCGAGGGCATCGCGCTTGTCGGCCGGCACGCCGGCGTGTTCGAGCGCGTCGCGGAGTTCGGTCACGTCCGGATCGGGTGGGTTCTGCGTAGGAGGGTCGGCATCGTCGTCCGCGCGCGGCGACGCCTCCTCGGGCGGGCGCGTCATCCCTGGCGGGAGCGCCGGAGCACCGTCGGCTGCGGTCAGGGCGAGCACCTCCTGCGCGTAGTCACCCACCGGCGTGCGCAGAACGACCCGGTAGCTGATGAGGATTTGTTCCGGCGGGAACGGGCCACACGCGAACACGGGCGCGGCGATCCCGAGGAAAGCCGCGCTGACTATTGATCTTCAGTTAAGCAAAGATGGATGGTGGGAAGGGTAGCTTGGAGCCGTGCCACAAGGCTTTGAGCAGGCCCGGGGTCTGGCGCACGCCGTGCAACTCGTGGCGGATGGTCTGGTCGAGGTGCGCCAAGCTCCCCGGCACGAAGTTAGGCAGCCGGCCGTGCTTGCGATGGCTCCACAGGAACTCCACCGGGTTGTGGTCGGGTGCGTAGGCGGGCAACCGCTCCAGGTGCAGGCGCGGGTGGCGCGCGCAAAACGCCCGGACCAAGGGGCCCTGGTGGTTGGTGCCGCCATCCCAAACCACGATGACGCGCCCGCGCAGATGCCGCAGCAGGCCGCGCAGGAACTTCACCACGCTCTTCGCGGTGATGTAGTGCTTGGGATCGACCGACCAGTACAGACCTAGGCGGCGTAGCGTGGGCGCGACGCTGAGCGCGGCGATGACCGAGACCTTGTCACGGTGTCTTCCCCAAGAGGGTAGGATCGGCGTCTTGCCCCGCGGTGCCCAGGTGCGGCGCACCAGCGGGTTGAGGAAAAAGCCGCTTTCGTCGATCAACACGAGGTGAGCGCCTTCCCGCCGGGCTTTTTTGCAGGCGCGGCCAGTCCTCTTTTTGCCAGCGGCCAATCGCCTCCTCGTTGCGTTCCTTCGCGGGCTGGGCGGGCTTCTGCGGGGTGTGCGCGCGGGCACGCCGCCACTCGACCAGGTAGTTGCTGTTGAAGCGCACGCCAAGACGCCCCTCGATGAGCGTGGCCAGCCGTCGACTCGTCCACAGGGCGCTGGCAAAACCAAAGTGCGTCGGCGACTTGGCGATCCAGCCCAGCACCATTTTCTCCTGGCG
>CAXTQD010000028.1:0-7904 GCA_964246175.1 uncultured Chthoniobacterales bacterium
GAGCAACACGCTCAATATCCAGATCGAAGAACTCGGCCGCTGCCGACCTGCGCGATGGTCACGGCCATCGACGTGCTCGCGTCTGCGTCTGCGACCGTGACCTGCGGGTCTTTAAAGAGAGAGCGCTCTTCGTCGGTCAACTGCACGGTCGGGCGGCCGAGTTCTTCGATCTGGATATTGAGCGTGTTGCTCTGTACGTCGAGGCGGGCGAGTTCGTCGGTAAGGAGCTTCCGCGCCGCCACGCGCCGCGACTGCTCCTTGAGTTCCTTCATGACAATGCCGCGCAAGAGTTCATTTTCCTTGGTCATGCGCGCGAAGTCTTCCCCCGTGTGCCCCTTGGCTTTCATGGCTTCGAGGTTCTTCGCGCCGTCGTCGAGTTGCTGGCGCAGTTCGGTGATGGTCGTAGCCGCGCGGTCGTTCTGGTCGCGGCTGGAGGCGAGTTGGTCGCGCAGACCAGTCAACTCCGTCTGCATCCCAGCGAGTTCCTCCTTCTTCTTGACCGCCTCGTCGGTGAGACTGGCGACGCGCGCCTCGGCGGAAGAAAGCTTCTCGTTGAGGCTGGTGTTCTCGCTCTGGAGGTTCTGTATCTTCGTGACGGCGTCGCGGCCGAGTTCGACCTGGGCGGCCGCTTCGTCGCGCTGTTTGGTGACCTCCGCGATGCGCTTCTCGTCTGCGGCCACGCGGTCGTCGAACTCCTGCCGCGTCTTGGCGATGCTGTCCATGTCGCCCTGCGCGCGCACGAGCTGTCGCTTGAGGTCAGCTACTTGGTCGCGCAGTTCCTTACGAGTCTGGAGCGCGTCCGGCCCTTTGGCGGCGATGTCCTTGAGCCGGTCCTGCGCCTTGTTCAACTGCGCCTGGAGCCCATCACGGTCGGTGCGGGTTTGCGCGAACTTCTTCTGTGCGTCCTGCACCTGGCCGGCCAACTCGTCGCGCTGCTTGGTGAGCGCCTGCTTCTGGTCGGCAAGATCGTCGCGCTGTCTGGTGAATGCCTGGCGTTCCTTCTGCGCCGTGGCGAGCGCGTCCTTCTTCTCTTGCTGCGCCTTTTTAAGTTCCTGTTGGGTGCGGTCGAGCTTTGCACGCAGGTCGGCCACGGTGCGGTCGAGCGCATCGGTGGAAGCGGCCGGTGTAAGGCTGCCGACGGGGCCGAGGTTGGCATCAGGGGTAGGTAGATCATCGTCCGGCGTCGTTACGCCTAGGCGGGTGCCGGCTGTTGGGGAAGGGGTAGCAGCCTGCAAAGTGCCTTTTTCCTCCAACCGGCGGATGGTCTCGGTGGTGTTGCGTAGGCGGTAGCGGACGATGAGCGTCTGCCAGTTCGGATCAGTCTGGGTGAGTTGTTCGAGCAGGCTCGCGGCGAAGCGGTACTTGGCGAGGGCCGGGGCGCGCTTGCCTTCTTGTTCGAGCTTCTCGGCCTGCTGGACGGAGGTGTATGCCTTCAAGAACACCTCGGACGGATCGTTCGCGTTCAGCGTACCCGAGGAGGCTGCCTGCGCATGGACGATGTCCCCAAGCGGCAGCAAACTGACAACGCCAGCGAGCGCGCAGGCTAGCATGGCGGTACGGAGAAAACGGGGGATTTGCATGTCAGGAGGGAGGCACGCCTGACGCGAGGGGAGTCAGGGGATCCGGCGGACGGCAGCAATGTACACCACGGCGCCTGCCGGTTGACAGCGCAAAGTGCGCGCGGCATAGTGCGACGCGTCCGCCAGCCAGTGGCCGGACGTACCCTGTCTCGCGTGCAAAGCGTCTTGGATCGACCCGTTTTGGTGCTCAACCGGCTGTGGCAAGCCGTCAACGTCTGCACCGCGCGCCGCGCCTTCAACCTGCTCTACGAGGGCCACGCGCAGGTCGTCGCCACGGACAAGAACGACGGCGAACACCAGTTCCTGACGCACGATTTCGAGAGCTGGCGCGACTTGTCAGAGCGTTCTCCCGAGCCGGTGATGATCCACGGCGTCTCGCTGAAAATTCGGGTGCCACGCGTTATCGTGTTGTCAATCTTCGACCGGCTACCGAAGAAAGAAGTCAAGTTCACCCGGCACAACATCTTCGAGCGTGACAATAACATCTGCCAATACTGCGGCCGGGTGTTTGACCGCAAAGACCTCAATCTTGACCACGTTCTGCCACGCGACAAAGGCGGACTGACCACCTGGGAAAACGTTGTCTGCTCGTGCATCCGCTGCAACACGCGGAAGGGGAACAAACTACCTCACGAAGCTCACATGCAACTCATCCGTAAGCCCAAGCGGCCCAAGTGGCGGCCGTTCCTCCACCTGACTTGGGGCGGTCAGCACGACGAGAGCTGGAAGCACTTTGTGGATGTAGCCTACTGGAACGCCGAGCTGGGCGACTAGGCCCTCACTGGCTTTCCGCCGTCAGCCCAGCCGACCCGTTGTGTGAAGCCGTGGTCACGGCCGCCGGCTTCGCCAAAGCTCCGCCGAGCGCCGGCATCGGGTACACGCCGAGCACAAAAATTGTCACTACGAGCGCGGCGATGGTAAACCTTGTAACCATTCCCACCGGGATTGGCGCTGTCTGTTCCTGGCCGGTCGCACCGGACTGGAAGTACATCGCGCGCACGACCCGCAGATAATAGTAAAAGCCACACCCGACAGTGACGACGCCAATGGTCGTAAGGAGATACTGCTTCTGCGCGAGCGCGACCGAGAACACGAGGAACTTACCAAAGAATCCGCCGGTGAACGGCAGCCCCGCGAGCGATGCCATCGCCGTCAGCATGGCAAAGGCGAGGAACGGCGAACGCTTGGCCAATCCGTTGAAGTCCGCGATGTCGTCACCGGCGGAGTGGTTGGCAACGACGATCATCACCATGAAGGACAGCAGCGTCATCGGCAGGTACGCGGCCAGGTAGAACGACACCGCTTGGCTCGGCAGCACGCCGCCGGGAACCGTGTCGGGAGAGTTGTTGAGCGAAGCCGCGCCAACGAGCGCCACCAGCAGATAACCCGCGTGCGCGATGCTCGAATACGCCAGGAGGCGCTTGAGGTTGTTCTGCGGCAGGGCGGCGAGGTTGCCGTAGATCAGCGTCGCCGCCGCCAACACGACCAGGATGGTGGTCATGCGTCCCGCGATGGCCTGCGCGTAGAAGAACGTCAGCAGGACGCGCATAAACACTAGGAAGCCCGCCGCCTTGGAACCAACGGATAGAAACGCTGTCACCGGCGTGGGTGCGCCTTGGTAAACGTCCGGCACCCAGATCTGGAAAGGCACCGCCGCGATTTTGAAGCCCAGCGCGATGACGATCAGGAAAAACGCGAACATCAACGGCGCCGTACTCGCCGTGGTGCCGGCCGGATACATGTTCGCCAAGGCCGCGGAAATGGCGGCGAGGTTGGTCTGCCCTGTGATCCCGAAGATCCACGTGATGCCGTAGACGAAGAACCCTGTCGAGAGCGCGCCGAGGATGAGATACTTGACGCCCGCTTCCAACGACGCGGCGTTGCGCCGGGTATAGCTAACCAGCACGTAGAAGGAAATCGTGACGAGTTCGAGCGAGACGAAAATCATCACGAAATCGACCGCCGAGGCCATCCACATCAGCCCTGCACACGTCAGCACCGGCAGGGTGAGAAATTCGCCAAGACCGCCGTGTTCGCTCGCGCCGGGCGTGAACTTGCGCACAACCGCGAGGTAATCCACCGACATGATGAGCACGATGGCGGTCGTAATGAGGGCAAAGCGTTTGAAGAACAGCGCCGGCGCGTCCAGCCTGTAGAACGACTGATACGCGATGTTAGTGTCAGTATTCGAGAGCGTGTCTGAAACCGGGTTCGCACCGTAGCTCGCCGCGAATACCGCGAGCAGTCCCGTCACGCCAATCCAGGCGAGGACGCGCTTATCGCCTTGGATGAACAATTCGACGACCAACAGCAGAAGACCCAAGCCGAGGACCGCAGCTTCCAGGATGTACGGGGGCAAGTGCATAAAACGAAATCAACCGTGCGTCGCTGACCCGTCTGCAGGCAGGGACGCCGAGGGTTCGAAGGCGTCGGCGGGCGTGTGGCCGTCGATCCGCGCGGGCAGCTTGATAGCAGGTTTCACCGCCTCCGCCAGCGTGCCGGGTCGGAATCCGACCACGACCAACCCTAAAATGAGTAATGCGAACGCCCCACGCCGGCCGCCGACCAGATCAGCGAACGCGATGGCTGGCGCCGCGGGCACGTTGTCCGAGGTCACACGTGCCTCGCCCAGAAAAACCCGGCGGTAGGCACGCAGCATGTAGACGGCCGACATCACCACGCCCCACAACGCGATTACCGTGGCAATCTGGTGGTGATTGAAGAAGCGCGCGCCTTTACCCAGGACGCTCGACTCCGCGCCGAACGCCCCGAAGAACACCATCACCTCCGACGCAAAGTTGGCAAAACCCGGCAGCCCGATGGAGGCGAACAATCCCAACCCGAACGCCAACGCCAGGTAAGGCATCGAGCGCGCCAGTCCGCCGAGTTCGTCCATCCGCAGGGTGCCAGTGCGTGAGCGCACCTCTCCGGCCACAGCGAAGAGCACCGCGATGGACAAACCGTGCGCAAACATTAGCGTCGCCGCGCCCGTGAGGCCAATGAGATTGAGACTGGAGATGCCCAGGAAGATGTAGCCCATGTGCATTACGCTCGAATAACCCAGCATCAGGTCGAGACGCTTCTGCGCGATGGTCACGAAGCCGACGTAGAGGATGTTCCCGGCCAGGAGCACGAGCAGAACACTCATCCAGTGATGCATCCCATCGGGCAGGAGCGGCACGGCGATGCGGATCAAACCGTAGAGGCCGAACTTCTTGAGCACGCCCGCATGCAACATCGCCGCCGGCGTAGGTGCGGTCGCGTAGGCGCTTGGCGCCCACGTGTGGAAGGGGAAGAGCGAGATCAACACGCCGAAACCAAGCAACACTAGCGGGAAGACCCACACCTGGGTGGCGTGGGCGAGGGGATGGCTGAGCGTCGCCAGCCTCGTCAGGTCGAAAGTGCGGTCTGCCAGCGGCAGATTGACGTAGAGCCCCACCAAGCCAACCAACAGGATAAAACTGCCCACCGCCAAGTAAATCGTGATCTTCCAAGCCGCCGCGACGCGGTCGTCGCCGTGTCCCCAGATGCCGATCAGGAGGAACGTGGGAATCAGAGCGAGTTCGTGAAACGCGTAGAAGAAAAATAGGTCAAACGATACGAACGCCCCCATGCAACCCGCTGCGATGAAGAGCAGGCAAGCGTAGAACCCGTTCGCACCCTGTTCCATGCGCGGCGATACCCATACGGCGCTCAAAGTCACGAGGCTGGTGAGCAACACCATCATCAGACTCAGGCCATCGAGGCCGAGGCGGAAACTCAGGTCCAGCGCCGGGATCACCTGGAACATGCTGTACGAGAACGGCCGCTCGTACACGGCCGCGAGCACCAGCGAGAACAGGAACGTGAACCACGCCGACACCAGGGAGGTCCGCCGCGCCGGTGCGCCGAAGAGCACCGCCAGCGCCGCACCGAGGGGAACGAAGAGCACCAGCGGCAGCAGGCTTTCGCCGATGGTCATGATGTGCGCGTCGTGAGGCATAGCAGGGTCGGTTCGGAGTTAGGCGATGGCGAGATACACCAGGATCACCACGCCGATGCCGAAGAAAAAGGCGTACGCCTGCAAGTTGCCGACCTGGAGGAAGCGCAACACGAAGCCCGTACCCCAGGTCGCCCCGCTCACCCCACGCACCCCAAGGCCATCAATAATCCAGCGGTCAAACCACGCCGATGCCGCCGCGAGCGCATCTTGCGTGCGCCGCACGAGCACGGCATAAAACTGGTCGACGAAGAACTTCTGCCGCAGCAGCGGGATGTACACCGGATCGACCGTACGCCCGCGGTACACCACGAACCCGCACAACAGTCCAAGCACGAATGCACCAACCGCGATGAAAGGCACGAGGTGCAGCAGCCAGCCACCACCGGGATGTACCGCATCACCACCTGCGTCGGCTTGGTGGAGCAAGGGACCTGAAACGAAATGGTAGCCCGCAAAAATGGCTGGCACCGCCAGGATCACCAACGGCCAACGCATGACCGACTCGACCTCGTGGGCCTGCGCAACGGTTTTCGACTTGGTCTGGTTGAGGAAGACCACGATGAACAGTCGCGTCATGTAGAACGCCGTCAAAAATGCCACGAACAGCCCTAGCAGGCAGATCACCGTGTGCTGGCGCGCCATCGCCGCGAGAAGCTCGTCCTTGCTGAAGAACCCGCTGAAGAGCGGGCAGCCCATCAGCGCCAGCGTGCCGATCAGAAATGTCCAGTACGTCACCGGCATTTTCGTGCGCAGGCCACCCATCTTCCAGATATTCTGTTCGTGGTGCATGGCGTGAATTACCGCGCCCGCCCCAAGGAAGAGCAGCGCCTTGAAGAAGGCGTGTGTGAAGAGGTGGAACATCGCCGCGTCGCTCGCCGAGCAGCCCACCGCGCAGATCATGTAACCCAACTGCGAGAGCGTCGAGTACGCCAGGATGCGCTTGATGTCGTTCTGCTGCGTGGCGACGAGCGCCGCGAACACCGACGTGATGATGCCGACCCAAGCGATGACCTCACACGCCGCTGGCACGAGGTGGAGCAGGAAGGTGATGCGTGCGAGCAAATACACCCCCGCCGCGACCATCGTCGCCGCGTGGATGAGCGCCGATACCGGCGTCGGGCCTTCCATTGCGTCCGGCAGCCAGACGTGCAGCGGCACCTGCGCGGACTTGCCCATCGGGCCGCAGAAGATGAACAGCGTCGCCACCGTCAAGTACGGAATGGAGGACGCGAGCCCGTCCGGTCGCAGGTCGTTGGTGGTCAGCGTTTGTTCGATCCCTTGGAAACTGACCTGACCGGTGAAGTTCCACAGCATCAGGATGCCGATCATGAATCCGAAGTCGCCGATGCGGTTGACCAGGAACGCCTTGTTGGCCGCGTCGGCCGCCGCGTTGCGCTCGTACCAGTGGCCGATGAGCAGGAAAGAGCTGACGCCGACCAGTTCCCAGAAGATGAACATCATCACGAAGTTGTCGGCCATGACGATGCCGAGCATCGAGAACATGAACAGCGACAACCCACCGAAGTACCGCGCCATGTCGCGGTCCTCGTGCATGTAGCCGAGCGAATACACATGCACGAGCAGGCCCACGAAAGTCACCACCAGCAGCATCGGCGCGCTGAGGTTGTCCACGGTCAAGCCGAAGTTGATCAGCAGATAAGGCTGGAAATCGAGCCAAGGAAAATGCTTGTGGATGTCCCCATGCCGCGCCAGCAGCACGCAACTGCCGACGAACGACACCGCCACCGCAGCCACCGAGAGGTAGGCGCTCGTTTGCCGGCTGCCGCGGGTCACGAGGAGGTTAAGCAGCACCGCCACGAGCGGGCTGAACAGGATGATCCAGGGGAGAGAGTGCATAGCCGTGTTACAACAGAAGAGACAACCCCGCCCGCCTAGAATTGCAGGGTGTTGATGTCGTTGACCTGCACGGTTTGCCGTGCGCGGTAGAGCGCCACGATGATCGCCAGCCCTACTGCGACCTCCGCCGCGGCGACCGTGATAATGAAGAACACGAGCACCTGCGCGTTGTAGTTCGGCGTACCGGTTGGCGTAGGGTTAAAGCGTGAGAATGCTACCAGCGAGAGGTTGGCAGCGTTGAGCATCAACTCCAGGCACATGAAGATGATGAGGATATTACGCCGCAGCAGTACCCCAGCGAAGCCGATGCAAAACAGCAAACCACTGACGAGTAGGTAATCGTTGAGCGTAATCACAGGACGAGAAGATTACTCCAGTTCGCGCTTGCTGAGCACGACAACGCCCACTGTGGCGACGAGGACCAGCACTCCGACGATCTGCAAAGGCAAGTTGTAGCTTGTGAAAAGCGTGTGTCCGACGCTCTG
>CAXTQD010000028.1:7914-17056 GCA_964246175.1 uncultured Chthoniobacterales bacterium
TCTGGACATCGTTGACCGGTCCGGAGAGTGCCGGCGCGGTGACGCGGCCGGCAGGGAAGTTGTTGAGCACGTGGACCAACGCGCCGGCAAAAAGGAGAGCGATTAACGCGCCGCTGCCGATCACGATGGGATTCTTGTTCCGGCGCTGACCCGCGCGCAGGTCCAGCAGCATGATGATAAACAGGAACAGCACCATTACTGCCCCCGCGTACACCAAAATTTGGATGATCCCGATAAAGAACGCGTCCAGTGACACAAAGAGCACTGCCAGCGCGATGAAGCTAACCACCAAGCTCAGGGCGCTAGAAACGGGGTTCGGCTGCACAATCACCGAGACGCCGAAAGTCAGCATCAGCAGCGCAAAAATCCAAAACAACACGGGACTCATGAGCCGGGGGAAGGTCAGTGCTTATTTCTTGTCGTTCCACTTGTGGACTAGGCCGGACTTGATGCCGCCGATCTCGTAGAGCTTATCCTTGTGGTGGACCATCTCGTCGCGCGTCACGCCCGTGATGACATACTGCTTTTGCAAGAAGATGGCCGACTCTGGGCAAACCTCTTCGCACAACCCGCAATAGATGCAACGGATCATGTCGATGTCGAACGCTTCCGGGTATTTTTCTACCTTGCGGAACTTGTTGCCGTCCGCGATCTCGCCGGGCTTGATCTTGATGGCTCGCGGCGGGCAGATGAACTCACAAAGTTGGCACGCCACGCAACGCTCACGGTCATGCTCGTCTTTCACCAGCGCCGGCGCACCGCGGTAGTAATCGGGCAGGTGGCTGTCCCACTTTTCTTCCGGGTACTGCATGGAAGTGCCCTTGGTCTTGCCGGTTAGCATCCGCCAGAAATGCCTCGTGGTAATCGCCAAACCGGCGAGGATGGAAGGGACATAAAGCTTTTCTTTTAGCGAAAGCGCGCGGCGAGAAACGGTGATAGCCATAAAAGTGTAGTTAAGAGCCGGCTACTTCGGAAAAAACGCAACGATGCCGGCCGTGATGAAGATGTTAACGAGGGCTGCTTCGAAAAATACGATCCAACCGAGCTTCATCAACTGGTCGTAGCGGAAACGCGGGAGCGTCCAGCGAATCCAAATGAAAAACAGCAGCAAGAGAATGACCTTCGAGAAGAAGCAAACGATGTTGGCCAAACCCCAAAATGTCCCAATCACGCCGGGCCCGGCGTGGTCAGCCATGAAAGGGATGTTCCAACCACCGAGGAACAGCGTCACGATGAGCGAGCAGCCCGTGATCATCGCCGCGTATTCACCCAAAAAAAACAGGGCGAATTTCATCGAGGAATATTCCGTGTGGTAGCCGGCGACAAGTTCCGTTTCCGCCTCAGGCAGATCGAAGGGCAGCCGGTTCGTTTCCGCAAAGATCGACACCGTGAAGATAAAAAACGAAACCAGCATCGGCACCAGCAGAGCCCACTGACGCACATGGAACCCAGCCGTGATTGGCAGGATGGTCCAACCGTTGGCGACCTGGTACTCGACAATCTTGGGCAAATTAAGTTCTCCCAGAGCAAGGAACAGTGGCACGACCGAAAGTCCGAGCGAAAGCTCGTACGAAATCATCTGTGAGGTCGAACGCACTCCGCCTAGGAACGGGTATTTAGAGTTGGACGACCACCCGGCTAAGACGATGCCGTAAACGCCCAGAGAAGCTACCGCGAAGACGAAAAGCACGCCGATGTTGACGTTGGCGATCACCATCGACTGTCCCAGCAACGTGCTACCGAAGGGCACGACCGCGATCGTCAGCAATGCGGGTACCATCGCTAGGCACGGAGCGAGCCAATAATAGAATTTGTTGACGTGAGCAGGGGTGAAATCCTCTTTGAGGAGGAACTTCACGGCATCTGCGATGGGCTGGCCCATGCCACCGAGCGGCCCTTGCAAATCCTTCTTGAAGCCGAGCAAGGTGGTCGGGAATCCCGTGCGGTTCGGCCCGACCCGGTCCTGGATCAACGCACTGACGCGACGTTCCGCGTACACCGTGTACGACACGATGGGCAAGATCACCGCGAAGATGATCGCCAAAATCTTGACCAGCGAAATGATGGTGAACGACCAGTCCATGACTCAGGGGTTAGGCAGCGAGCCAACCGTTTTCTCATCGGCGGCTTTAGGCACGTCTTTCTTTTCCTCCTCATGGATTACCTGCACGCCGAGATCGCCAACCTTGCTCAGGCTCAGACCCGCAAGGGCAGGGGTATCGTTCACCATGGACTTGAACACGTCCTCGACCATGTAGAGGCCGTTGCTGCCGGTGAGTGCCAAGATCAAATCACGCAAGATTTCCCAATCATCGCGCGTGTCGCCTGGGGCGACGATGGCGCGGTTGAGCCGCTGGAGGCGGCCTTTGACGTTGATCATCGAACCGCGCTTTTCCGCAAATCCAAGCCCGGGCAGAACGACCGTAGCCGCCCGGGTGGTTGAACTCGGCAGCATGGCCAAAGAGACGAGGCAGGGAAGGTCTTCCAACGCCTTCGCAGTCGCGCCAATCTCGGCGGCATCCTCGTGCAAGCAAATCAGGGCATGGATGCGGGCAGAGTTGATGCCGTCTGCAATCTCTTTGATCTTCGCGCCGGGCTCTTCCGAGGCCACACGCAGGAGCTTGGCCCCGGCGGTGTTCGGATTACCATCGTTGCTGACCAGAACGTCGTCGCCCTGCTGCGGGCGGGGCACAACGTCAATGAGTGTGACCTTAAGCGCGTCGGCAAGGCGACGCGTGAGGTAAAGTTCCTCATTGGTCATGCGCGCGCTGGCGAGGATGGCGATTTCCTCGCCTTTGAAGTCGCGGAGCTGCCCGGCAGCGCGCTTGACCGCCGCCTGCCACTCGGCGGCACGGAAGGCGCCGTCGTTCTGGCGCACCTGCGGGGCGACGATGCGGCGTTCGTCGTGGAGATAGTGGAAGTTCAACCGGCCGTAGTCGCACATCCACACGGAGTTCACGTCGTTGTTCTCACGCGGGGTTTGGCGATAAACCACGTCCTGCCGGCTGCCGATCACCGTGTTGCAGCCCGTCCCGCAACTCGTGCAGATACTCTTGGTTTCCTTGAGGAACCAGACGCGCATCTTAAAACGGAAGTCTTTCGAAGTCAGTGCACCCACCGGGCAGATGTCGACGGTGTTGAGCGTGTAGTTGTTGTCGAAACGGCGTTCGGGATGCGCGGTCAGCGTCGAATAGCTGCCGCGGTCCACAAAGCCGAGGGCATCGTCGTGGGCGACCTCTTTGGTGAACCGGATGCAACGCGAACACAGAATGCAGCGTTCGTCGTCAAGCACGATGCGCGGCCCAAGATCAACGTGCTTGGGCTTGTGGACCTTTTCGTCCAGGAACCGCGACGCCGATTGGCCGTACTCCACGCTGAACTCCTGCAACCGGCACTCGCCCGCCTGGTCGCAGATCGTGCAATCGAGCGGGTGGTTGATGAGCAGAAACTCCATCACGCCCTTGCGGCACTCCTGCGCCATCGGCGAATCGGTGCGGATGCCCATCCCCTCGGCAATGTCCTGCGCGCACGAAATCTGCGGCCGGGGAATCCAGTTAATCACTGGTTTGCCGTCCGAGCCGAGTTCCGGCTTGCGATCCGCACCCATCTTGGGCATGCCCATCTCGATCAGACACATGCGGCAGTTGCCCGGCGAAGAGAGCTTTGGATGATAGCAGTAGCGCGGGACGTACGCGCCAGCTTGCGAACACGCCTCAATGACGCGCGTGCCCTTGGGGAACTGGTGCCAAACGCCGTCCACCTGCACGTTCAACATCTGAACGGGCGGAGGTGCGGTGATCGTCGAAGAATCGCTCATGGCTGCTGGTGCGTTGAGAACCTGAAATGGAGGGTCAAACCTCGCCCGCCTTGCTGTCGTTGGAGATTTCCCACGGTGCTTCCGGCGCCGGGACGCCGCCAGGCGTAGCCGCGGCAACCTCGTGGTCGTGGACCAAGACCGGGCGGCCGTCGCGCAGTGCCACGCCGTCGGATACTTCGCGTGGGGTGACGTTCCGCTGTGCCTTGGCGTCAAACTCCTCGCGGAACTTGCCGATGAAACTCTGCGTCGGCCACGCGCAAGCCTCGCCAAACGCGCAGATCGTCTTGCCGGCGATGTTATCGGCCACACTCTTGAGCACGGCCGGGTCTTGCTTGGCTCCTTCGCCGCTGACCATCCGGCGCGTGATTTTTTGCATCCACAAGGAACCCTCGCGGCAGGGAGTGCACTGGCCGCAGCTTTCGTGGGCGTAAAACTCGTTGATGTTGGCGAGGGTCTCGACCATGTCGCGCGAATCGTCCATGACGATCACGCCGCCCGAGCCCGCCATCGAGCCAACTGCTGCCAGCGTGTCGAAGTCCATCGGGATCTCGTCGAAGGTGATTTCCTTATCCACCATCGCGCCTTCCGGTCCCTTCTCCTTGATCTTATACTTCTCGTCGGCGCGTAAAACCTTCGCGCTGCTGCCGCCGGGAATGATCGCCTTGAACTTGCGTCCTTCCTTCGGGCCGCCACAGATATCATTGAGCAACTCGCCCATTGTGAGCGAGCCGACCTCGACCTCGAAGTACCCCGGCTTCTGCACGTCGCCACTCACGCACAGGATACGCGTGCCAGTGTTGTTCGGCCGGCCGATCTTGGCGTATTCCACGCCGCCCATGTGGACGATGTGTTTCACGTGGCAAAGCGTCTCCACGTTGTTGACGATGGTTGGGCACTGGTACAGCCCGAGCACCGCCGGGAAGTACGGCGGTTTGATACGCGGGTAGGGGCGCTTGCCTTCGAGAGACTCGATGAGGCCTGTCTCCTCACCGCAGATGTACGCGCCCGCGCCGCGATGGACGTAGATTTCACAGTCGAAACCGCTGCCCAAGATGTTCTTGCCGAGGAAGCCGCGCTCACGGGCTTCGGCCAAAGCGCCTTCCAAAATCTTCGCACCTTCCGGGTACTCGCCGCGGATGTAGATGTAAGCCAGCTTCGCGTTGACCGCGTAGCACGAGATCACCATCCCTTCTACCAACTGATGCGGGTCCTGATGGATGATGTAGCGATCCTTGAACGTGCCCGGCTCTGATTCGTCGGCGTTGCAGATCAGGTAGATCGGCTTCGGACTGTCCTGCTTGATGAAGCCCCACTTCACGCCGCATGGGAAGCCCGCTCCGCCACGACCACGTAAGCCACTGGCTTTCACCTCATTGACCACATCCGGCTGGGACATGGTCAACGCCTTTTTGAGGTCTTCATAGCCACCGTCCTCCAGATAGGAGCCAATGTCAGGCTTGTAGCCTGGGCGGTCCACGTTCTTGAAGATCATCCGGCGCTCGCGCGGATGGGGCTGTTTGATCAGCGAAACCATAATGTTACTGGTATTTGTCGAGGATCTGCGCCGCCGACTCCTTGTCGACGTGCTCGTAGAAATCATCGTTGACCATGCACACCGGCGCGGAGCCGCAGCTTGCGAGGCACTCGACAAACTCAATGGAGAACTTCCCGTCTCCGCCCACCGTGAACGGCGTACCGTGGCCGGCGTGCTTGGGACGGTCAATGTGCGCCAGTTCGCAGAAGTCACTCAGCAGCCGGTACGAACCCGCCATCGCGCACGAGAGCGTTCGGCACACGCGGATGTGGTGCTTGCCAGGAGGCGCCGCGCGGAACATTGGGTAGAACGTCACGATCTCCAACACGTTGATAGGCTGGAGTTCGAGCTTGGCGGCGACCCAGTCGGTGGTCTCCGGCGCGATGTAACCGAAGTGTTCCTGCAATAAATGGAGCAGCGGCAACACGGCACTCCGCTTTGAAACGGGGTAATGCGTGATGACCTCATCAATCTTCTGTTCCAGCTCGGCGGGTATTTCCATGCGCTGCGCAGATAATGGCAACCGATTATTCCGACTTCGTGCCGGTCGAGGTGGTGGTGGTCTTGGTGGTGCCGTCGGTGGTATCGGTCGGGGCAGTCGCGGTGGTGGTGGATGTCGTCGTGCCCACGGTGCTGCTGAACTCTTCGACCTCGCTGTTCTTGTACGTCACCGAGAGTGAGTCCTTGCCTTCCACCCAGGTGTTCGTGTGCTTGGAGAAGATGCCGAAGTTCTTGGTTTCGCCGGTCGTCGAAGGCGCGCCGAAGAGGGCGTTAACCTGTGTTTCGTTCATGCCCTTGCTCAGCTTGGCAACGTTGGCCGGGGTGACTTTGGTGTTGCCCTGCGGCGTGACCACGGCGTTGCCCTGCTTGTCGCAGCCGACGTTGCCGAGGGTGATGGCGAGACCGAGGACGGCGCAGCCGAGGAGAGTATGGAGGTGGGTTTTCAACATAATGGTACAAAAGAGAAATCAGCGGTCGCACTCACCCATGACGAAGTCTAGGCTGCCGAGGATGGCGACCACGTCGCTCATCATGTGGCCTGGGATCAGCTTGGGCAGGATGCTCAGGTTCACGAAGCTCGGCGCGCGAATTTTGAGCCGGTACGGTACGCCGCCACCTTTGCTGTTGATGTAGAAGCCCAACTCACCCTTCGGGTTTTCGGCCCCGAAGTACACCTCGCCCGGAGGCGCGTCGATGCCCTGGGTTACAACCATGAAGTGGTGGATGAGTTCCTCCATCTTCATCAATACGGCCTGTTTGGGCGGAAGGATGTTTTTCCCGTCCACGACGTTGATCGGACCATCAGGCATCCGGTCGAGGACCTGGTGGAGGATGCGCACGCTCTGGCGCATCTCTTCCAGACGCACTAGATAGCGGTCATAGCAATCCCCAACCTCGCCGATGGCTACATCAAACTCATAGTTCTCGTAGCCCAGGTAGGGCGCTTTCTTGCGCACGTCGTGGTCCACACCCGAGCCACGCAGGTTCGGCCCCGAGAGGCCGTAGGCGATGGCATCTTCCTTGGAGATAATGCCCACGTCGCGGGTACGGTCCACGAAGATGCGGTTGCGGGTCAGCAGCTTGTCGGTCTCGTCGAGCGCCGGGACAAAATCTTTCAAGAACTGCCGCACTTGCCCCATGAAGTGCTCGGGCATGTCGCGAGTTTGTCCACCAACCCGCGTGTAGCTCGCCGTGAAGCGCGCTCCAGTCAGCTGCTCGATCAGGTTGTAAATTTTCTCCCGCTCGGTGAACGTGTACATGAAGACAGAGAGTGCCCCTGTGTCCATAGCGAACGCCCCAAGCCCCAGCAGATGCGCGGAGATGCGCGCCAACTCGCAGCACAGCACCCGGATAGCCTGACCGCGAGGCGGCAGCTCCCAACCCATCAGTTTTTCGACGGCGAGCGCGTAGGCGACGTTGTTCGCCAGCGGAGCAAGGTAGTCCAACCGATCCGTGTACGGGATGAACTGATTGTACTGCATGTTCTCGGCGATCTTCTCGTCGCCGCGGTGCAGGTAGCCCATGTCGGGCGTGACCTTGGTGATGATCTCGCCGTCGAGTTCGAGCACGAGGCGCAGGACGCCGTGGGTCGCTGGATGGGAGGGACCCATGTTCAGGGTCATCTTCTCGCCGATCTGGTCTTGGGTCGTTTCCCGCAGACTGCCGAGGGTGGCGTTGGTGCGCGCGAGCGTGTCGGGCGCTTCGATTTCTTGGGTGCGCGTGGCCATAGGAAGCGGGGGGCGACGGGCGGTGCCAAGAGACGAACGGACCACGGCCAGCCTGCCCTCTACAAGTAGTTTCTGCCCGGGTGGGGGTGCAAGCGCGAATTGTGAAATATTTCACAAGCGCCGCTTGCCCGGCCGGGCCCTTTGCGGGAAATTGTCTAATCCCCGGTCACTTGGACCAAAATCTCTTTTTTTGCTATGAGCAGCGCCACCACGGAAATGTCCCCTGCCACCGATCTGAAGCCGGCCACTACCACGCCCGTGGCCCGGCCATCGTCCAAACGCCCGCGTGTCGTCGTCATTGGAGGTGGCTTCGGCGGGGTGGAAGCCATCAAGAAGTTCAAGGGTGAAGCGGTGGACGTGACGCTGATTGACCGCAGCAACCACCACCTCTTCCAGCCGCTGCTCTACCAAGTGGCGACCGCTGGCCTGACACCCGCCAACATCGCCCGGCCGTTGCGGGAAATCTTTCGTCACCAGAAGAACGTGGAAGTCGTGCTCTCCGAGGCCCGCCGCATCGACGTGGAGGCGCGGCACGTTGTCACCGAGGACCTTGTCGTTCCTTACGACTTCCTGATCGTCGCCACGGGTTCGCGCCACAGCTACTTCGGACACGACGAGTGGGAGAAGTTCGCCCCCGGCCTCAAGAACCTCGCCGACGCGGTGGAAATCCGGAAGCGGCTGCTCACGGCCTTCGAAATTGCCGAAAAGGCGGTCGACCAATCCGAGCGGGACGCAGCCATGACGTTCGTGATCGTTGGGGGTGGTCCGACGGGGTGCGAGATGGCCGGGGCCATCACAGAAATCGCCCGGCACACAATGACGCGCGACTTCCGGCATATCGACTCCGCCAAGGCCAAGGTTATGATCATCGAGGGTGGACCGCGCATCCTGGGCGGCTTCCCCGAGGTGTTGTCCGACAGCGGCCGGAAGCAGCTTCAGCAGATCGGCGTCGAGATCCACGAAGGGCTGACGGTGACGAACGTCACGCCCGACGGTGTCGAGATTAAGGGCGGTCAGTTCGTGCCGGCGCGCACGGTGGTCTGGGCGGCGGGCAACGCAGCGTCGCCATTGGGGAAGACCCTCGGCGCGCCCACCGACAAGGCCGGCCGCGTGGTTGTCAACGAGGATCTGACCATCCCCGGCCATCCCGAGGTGCAGGTGATCGGCGACCTGGCAAACTTCTCCTACCAGACCGGTAAGCCGCTGCCCGGCGTCAGCCCGCCCGCTATGCAGGAGGGGCGGCACGCCGCTGACAACATCCTGGAGACACTCGCGGGTGGCAAGCCGATGAACTTTACTTACTGGGACAAGGGTAACCTGGCGACCATCGGCCGTAACCGGGCTGTGGCTGACCTGCCTTACCACCTCCGCTTCGGCGGCTTCATCGCCTGGATCTTGTGGGCCGGTGTACACATCTTCTACCTGGTCGGCTACCGCAGCCGGCTTGCCGTGATGGGGGAGTGGATCTGGAACTACATCACATTTTACCGTGGGTCGCGCCTGATCACCGGCATGCGCAACGGCCAGGAAGCGCTGCATCACCCGGCACCCGGGGCGGAGCCG
>CAXTQD010000028.1:17086-25927 GCA_964246175.1 uncultured Chthoniobacterales bacterium
ATGTCTGGACCGGGGGACGTACCTGCTGCGCTCGGAGCCTCTAAACCTTGAGCGGCTTCCTCCGGTGCGCTGCTTCTACTCGCCGGGTTACTTTCTGCCGCTGCCGGAGGGGCACCCGTTCCCAATGGTAAAATTTCCGCTCGCTCACGAGATGCTCCTGGCGGGCGGCACGGTAGAAGCCGCGGACGTGGAAGAAGTCGCACCTTGTTCGCGCGAGCATTTGGAACGCGTCCACACGCCCGAGTACCTCGACCGGCTTTCCCGCGGCGAGCTTTCTTCGCGGGAGACGACAGTGCTCGGCCTGCCGCCGTCGCCGGAACTCTTCGTCCGTTGCGCCCGCGAGGTCGAAGGCACGCGCCGGACGGTGCGGGCGGCGCTGGCCGGCAGGGTCGCGGCGAACCTCGCTGGCGGCACGCACCACGCGTTCGCGGACCGGGGGGAGGGGTTCTGCGTGCTCAACGACGTGGCCGTGGCCGTACGCGACCTGCAAACCGACAGGCCCGATTTACGGGTCATGGTCGTGGACACCGACGCCCACCAGGGCAACGGCACCCACGCGCTCCTCGGGGCGGACCCACACATCTTCACGTACTCGATCCACGTCGCCGCCAACTATCCCAGCCGCAAGGTGCCCGGCTCGCTCGACGTTGGGTTGGAACGATTCGTTGCCGGCCCCGTTTTCCTCGACGCGCTGCGCCAATCGCTGCCACCTGCGGTGGAATCCTTCCGGCCGGATTTGGCGATCTGGATTTCGGGCGCGGACCCGCACCAGAACGATCGTTTCGGACAGATGCAGCTTACTTTGAAAGAGATGTCGGCGCGCGACGCGTTCGTGCTGGGCTTGTTCGTGCCGCAGGGCATCCCAGTGGCCGTACTGTATGGCGGCGGGTACAACCGTGAGTTGAACAACACCGCTCGGTTGCATCGTAACTCCGTCGAAGCGGCAGCTCGCCTCGCTCGCGGTGAGGATCTCGCCGTCATAAACGACTGATGGACGCCGGGTCTCACCTCCCAGGCTCGGACGGAGAACACGCCCTCCAACGCTGGCATGGCACCGAGCGCCGGGCGCGGGCGTTTTACAACCATCAGGTGCTCGATCATCTCAACGACCGGATGCGGGCGTTCGTCACAGCGCAGGAGCTGATGTTTGTTTCCACGTCCGATGCCGCCGGCAATTGTGACTGTTCGATCCGTGCCGGTCCGCCGGGTTTTGTCTGCGTCGCGGACGAACGCACCCTGGCTTATCCCGAGTACCGCGGCAACGGCGTGATGGCGAGCCTCGGCAACCTCTCCGAGAACTCCCACATCGGGCTGCTCCTCGTGGACTTCTTCCGCTCAACGGTGGGCTGCCACGTCAACGGCGAAGCGAGCGTGGTGGAGAACGACGCGCTGCTCGCGGAGGGCGGCGCGTTGGGCGAAGCGGTGCGTGCAGCGCTCGCCGACACGGTGGGACGGCGACCCGAGCGTTGGGTGGTCGTGCGGGTGGAGGAAGCGTACATCCATTGTTCCAAGCACATCCCGCTGCTCGCCAAGCGCGACAAGGACATCCCCTGGGGCACCGACGACCCCGCGGCCAAGGGCGGCGACTTCTTCGGCGTGCGTGACTTGCCGCGCCCGTGGCGGCCGGAGAAGGAATGAAGCCGTCCACCCACGTCCTGCCGCGCCAGCGGATCGCGGTGGTCGGCACCGGCGCGGTCGGTGGGTTCTACGGGGCCAAGCTCGCGTACTACGGGCGTGACGTGCATTTCCTCATCCGCTCGGAAGAGGAACGCGCGGCCGTGCGGCGGTTCGGCCTGCGCGTGAAAAGCAAGGAGGGCAACTTCCGCGTGGCCAAAACCCACGTCCACGCCACGACTGACACCATTGGCCCCTGCGACCTCGTGCTGATCGCGGTCAAGGCCACAGCTAATGACGCCTTGCCCACGCTGCTGGACCCGCTCGTCGGGCCAGACACCGTGCTCCTGACGCTGCAAAACGGCCTTGGCAACGAGGAGGGGCTCGCCGAACTCTACGGCGCGGCGCACGTCCTCGGCGGCTTGTGCTTCGTGTGCCTGAACAAGACCGCCCTGGGTGTGATCGAACACTTGGGCTACGGCACGATCTCCATCGGCGAACACGCCGGCTTCCCGCTGCCGCGCACCCACGACATCGCCTGGGAGTTCAAGCGTTGTGGGGTTAACGCGCGTGTCGTCGCCGACCTCGCCGAGGAACGCTGGCGCAAGCTCGTCTGGAACATTCCCTTCAACGGCCTGACCGTCCTCGCCACCGCCAGTCGTGCCCCGGACACGCCGCCCGCTTCCACCGCCGACGTGCTGGCGGACCCAGCGTTGTCGTACCTGGGACGGCGATTAGCCGACGAGGTAGTCACCGCGGCGCGCAAGCTGGGCCACGCCGTGCCGCCGGACTTCGGCGACACGCAGTTCAAGCGCACGGCGACGATGGGCGCGTACCTGCCGAGCACGGTGCTGGACTTCGCCGCCGGCCGCCCCTTGGAACTCGAAGCGATCTGGGGCGAAGCGTACCGGCGCGCGTTCAACGCCGGAGCGGAGGTCGGCCGGATGGAAACAATCTACCACCTGCTGCGCGCCTTGCCGCTGCGTACGGTTCCTCCAGGCTAGGAAAACACGCACTTCTGCTGCAACGCCACCGCCAACCGCTGGAGGTACTCCGCGCGAGGCACGTCCAGCGCGCCGAACGTCTTCAGGTGCGGCGTCGTCCACTGGATGTCGAGCAGTGAATAATTACGCATCCGCATCCACTCCACCAACCGGAAGAGCGCCACCTTCGATGCGTCCGTGGCCGTGTGGAACATCGACTCTCCGAAAAACGCTCCGCCCAGCGCCACGCCGTACAGCCCGCCGACAAGTTCGTTCTCCAACCAACATTCCACGCTGTGCGCGTACCCCAACCCGTGCAGGTCGCGGTAGCTTCGGATGATTTCTTCGCTGATCCACGTCTCCGCCCGCCGGGCGCAGGCGCGGATCACCGCCTCGAAGACCGTGTTCATCCGCAGTTCGAAGACGTTTTTCTTCAGCGTGCGCCGCAAACCGTGCGGGAGGTGAAAGCCGCCCGGCTCCAGCGGGATGATCCCGCGAGGGTCGGGAGAAAACCAACCGATCTCGCCGTCTTCCAACGCCATCGGAAAAAGCCCGCGCCGGTAGCCTTCCAACAGGAGCGGCGCAGAAAGATTGATGGAGCGGTGGCGGGACAAGGCAGCAGCGGGGAGAAGTAGGGGAAAATACCTCAATACCCCAGCGCGTCCAACCCGCTCGCGTCAACTCCCGGCTCCCGCCGCCGGTTCGGACCCCTCTTCGAGTGGGACCGTGGGGATCGTTTCCCCGCGCTGGCGGCGGATGAATTCTTCCGCCATTTGACGGTACGCCTTCGCGGCGACTCCGCTCGGATCGTATTCCAAGATGGTCTTGCCGAAGCTCGGGGCCTCAGCGAGACGCACGGAGCGCGGGATCATCGCCTGGTAGGTGGTCGCGTCGAAATGCTGGCGCACCTCGCCGACGACCTGTTTGCCCAGCGTCGTCCGGGAGTCGTACATCGTCATCACGATGCCGCCGATGGCGAGGTTGGGATTGGCGACCTCACGGATTTGCCCGACCAGCCCGACGATCTTGGAAAGCCCTTCGAGCGCGAAATATTCGCACTGGATGGGGATGAGGAGTTCGTCGGCGGCGGCGAGGGCGTTGGTCATGATGATACCCAGGGACGGCGGGCAGTCCATCACCACAAAGTCGAACGGCGCGTCCTCGACTAGTGGGCGCATGATCTCGCGCAGCCGGATGAGGTGGTTGTCCAGCCGGGCGACCTCGACTTCCGCCCCGGCGAGGTCGAGGTCGGCCGGGATGATGAAAAGGTTGTCCAAACGCGTGGGCAGGATCTGGTCGGCCAGGTGCACCTCGCCGACCAGGGCGCGGTAGAGGCTCAGATTTTCGAGAGACTCCAGGCCGAGGGCACTGGTGGCGTTCGCCTGGGGGTCGAGGTCGATGAGCAGTACGCGCCAGCCCGTCGCGGCGAGGCACGCCGACAGGTTGACCGCCGTGGTGGTTTTACCCACCCCGCCTTTCTGATTGGCGATGGCGACGAGCTTCATGTGCATGGGTTGGGGCGTTGCCGGGACCGTAGACGTAGAGCAAAGTTTGTCCACGAACACCAGCGCTGACACGCTTTTTCTTGGATGCCCTCTTCCCGCTACCCTCTGCCGGCCGGTGCGCCGGTGCCTCTCACCGAGAAACTCCTCATCGCCGCCGGCGGCTGGGACGTGCTCCGGCACGCCCGGGGCCTACGTGAAGCCGGCCGGGTGAGCGGCGCGTCGTACGCGGCCCCTTTATTACAAGGCACGGTCCGGGAAGGAGAGCGCGAGTACCGTGCTGGCCTGAAGATCATCACCGCGACGAACATCGAAAACCTCTGCACCTGCCGCCCGTCGCGCGAGTACGGCACGATCTGTGCGCATTCTGTCGCGGCCGGCCTCGCCGTCGTCGCCGGCATGAACCCTCCCGCGCCTGTCGCCGCCGCCGGCCCGTCGCCCACCCGGTCTGCGCCGGTCGCGCTGCCCTTCCAGGCAGACCCCGCCGCCTCGGCGCGCCTGCACGTCGTCTTCGCCCCCGACCTCGTCGCGGCCTGGGCTAAGGGCGAACTCCTCGTCGGCTTGGAACTCTCCGTCGGCGGCAACCGCACGATGTTTAACGCGCCTGGCACCCCACGCGCCCTCTTGCCCGAGGACCTACGCGTTGTCGAGCGCGTTGCCACCGCCACCGGCGCGGTGCCCGGCGGGATGTCGTTCGTTCCTCGCCCCGCCTTCCTCGCACTCCTCGATGCCCTCGCCGGCCACCGGCGCGTGACGCTCGGGCGCGGCGGCGTGCTGAACGTGGACATCGTGCCGTTGCGTCCGCCCTTGCGCGCAACCTTCAACGCCGACGGCTCCCTGGAACTCTCCGTCCGCTGGCCCGAGGGCAGCCGCCCGCTGGTCGCCGGTGGCAGGACCTACCTGCTCAAACCAGGCGCAAGCCAGACAACGCTCACGCTAGTTTCGCCGGGTTTGCCGGCCGTTTACCATACGCTCTTCGAAGAACGTTCCCGCCGCCTGCCCGCCGACCAGGCCGCGGCGTTCTTGGGCGCAGAATGGCCGACCCTCGCTGAGTTTTTCGACCTGCAAGCCGAGGGGCAGCCCGCTCTAGCCACCGGAGCCGCCGCCCCGGCCGCATTGGCGGGCGTTGAACTGGGCACGGCGCGTTTCGCCGTGACGGTCGAGGGTTCGCTCAACCAACTCGGCGCGCGCCTGACCGCGACTTACCCGAACGGCCGCGCCGTGACGGTCGGCGTCACCCCGGAGCGCGAGGCGTTTACCTACGTGCCGCCCGGGGCGGCATCCGGCGTGCGCCACACCCGCAACGCCCCCGCCGAGCGAGCCGTCCTCGCCCGGGTGATCGACGGCGGCTTCCGCGGACCTGACGCCACCGGGCATTATTTCCTGCGCGGTGAGGACGCGATCCTGCGCTTCTTCGCCGACGGACTGCCCACGTGGCAAAAGCTTCCTGACTGGCAGGTGACGGTCGGCTCCCGCTTCACGACTGTTTCCAAAGGCATCGAGGTTATCACGCCGGAAGTCTCGCTACGGGGCTCGGGCGAGGATTGGTTCGAGATGGAATTCTCTCTGAGCGGGCGTAGCGGCGAACGCATCCCCGCCACCGAAATCCAACGCCTGCTCCAGATGGGGCGGGGGAGCGCCCGGCTGTCCAACGGCAAGTTGGCCGTCCTGCCCGCCGATGCCTTGCGCGACCTGCAAGAAGTCCTGCGCGACGGCGACCCTGCCCAGCCGCGTCCCGGCGTGTACCGCCTCGGCCAGGCGCAGGCGGCCTACCTGGAAGAATCCTTCGACCGGTGGGGCGTCGCGCTTGCTCCTTCGTGGCAGGAGTACCGTACGCGCCAGGGCCGCTTCCAACGTGCCGCCGAGCCCGCCCTCACGCCAGCCCTCGCGGAAGTCCTCCGCGCCTACCAGCGCGACGGCGTCCGCTGGCTGGCTCTCCTTGCAGCCAATAGTCTCGGCGGCATCCTGGCCGACGAGATGGGCCTCGGCAAAACTCTGCAAGCTCTCGCCTACCTGTCCGCGGCCAAGACGGACCAACCCACGCTGGTGGTTTGCCCGACTTCGCTGGTAGACAATTGGCAGCGGGAAGCGGCGCGGTTCACCCCCGAACTCCGCACGATTGCCGTCGACGGCCCGGACCGTGCCCCGCTCTTCGCGCAAATTCCTTCTCACGACCTTATCATCACCAGCTACGCGCTGCTGCGCCGCGACTTGGACAAGTACCGCGGCACCGACTTCGCCGCCGTCGTCCTCGACGAAGCCCACCACATCAAGAACCCGGACAGCCAGGTCGCCCAGGCTGCTTGCTCTCTCCGCAGCAAACACCGCTTCGTCCTGACTGGCACACCGATGGAAAACAGCGTGCGCGACTTGTGGTCGATCATGCGTTTCGCGCTGCCCGGCTACCTTGGCAGCCGGCAGGACTTCCGCGAACGCTACGAACTCCCGCTCTCGCGCCCCGGCGACCCCGGAGCCGACGCCGTGCGCGAACGCCTCACGCGCCGTCTGCGTCCCGTCCTCCTGCGCCGCCGCAAAAAGGACGTGGCGACCGAATTGCCCGACCGCATCGAGCAGACGGCCTTCTGCGACCTCACTCCCGCGCAAATGGAGGTCTACCGCGGCCTCCTCGAACAATCTCGCCTCAAGCTCGACAACGCCCGCCGCGACAAGAACAAGGGCGCGGGCCAGATGCTCGTCCTCACGGCTCTGCTCCGTCTCCGTCAAGCCTGTTGCGACCTGCGCCTGCTCGGGATGCAGGACAACGATGCCATCGACACCGACCTCGCCCCGGCGCGCTCCGCCAAGCTCGCCCTCCTCGATGAACTCCTCGAAGAAATCCGCGAGGGCGGTCACCGGGTGTTGATCTTCAGCCAGTTTGTTTCCATGCTGAAAATCCTCTCCGCGCATTTGGAAGCCGCCAAGACCCCCTTCTGCTATCTCGACGGCTCCACCAAGCCCCGCGAACGCACCTCCCAGGTCGAGCGTTTCCAGTCGGACGAAACTCAAACGGCCTTCCTCATCAGCGTGAAGGCCGGTGGCGTCGGCCTGAACCTTACTGGTGCCGACACCGTCATCCACTTCGACCCGTGGTGGAACCCGGCCGTCGAGGCCCAGGCCACTGACCGCGCCCACCGCATCGGCCAGACGAAGGTCGTCACGGCCTACCGCCTGATCGCCCGCGGCACGGTGGAAGAGAAAATCTTCGCCCTGCAAAACCGCAAGCGCGAGCTGACCGCCAGCCTCGTCGAGCGTGAAAAAGACGAACCCCTCCTAGAAACCCTTTCCTTCGAGGAAATCGAGAGCCTCTTGGAATAAGTGCCGTCCTGCAAAGATAATACAGTGATCCCAGCACGAGATGCCCGTGGCTACGATGGCGAGGCAACCCAGCCAGCCGCAAAAAGAGCAGACCTGCCGGGCCGCTTTGCACGAAGGAAGAGCTTGGCATGCGTAAAGGCACCTTATTCCTACTCGCCGCTGGTTCCCTGGTGTTGGCATCACCGGCTTTCGGGGGCTCGTCCACGGAAGCGACCGTGAACACGACGCCCGCACCATCGGCAGACACCGCCTTCCAAAAGGGCGCAACCGAACTGCAGCTAGAGAGCGGCTTCGAACTGTCGCTCCAGCACACCCACCTGCGCGTCACCAATTTCGACTACGAGTTGACGATTATCCGCGTCGGCTACATGCTCGACAGCCCTTATGGCCGCAGTTTCCTGCGCGGCAACGACGAGGTGCTCCTCGGCGTGGAAGGCGGTCCCATCTTCCACGGTTTCGGCTCCGCCTTGGGTGGGATCACGGCGCTTTATCGCCGCAACTTCTTGTTGTTTGGCACCAAAGTGGTCCCTTACTTCAGCTTCGGTGCCGGCTTGATCTACACCGACGCCTACCACAACGAGGTGCAGCAGCAATTGGGTGGCAGGTTCGAATTCATCCCCCAAGGGGAACTCGGGTGCCACTTCCGGCTGAGCCCACGCTGGTCGCTCGATGCCGAGTTTGCCTACCGGCACATCTCCGACGCATTTATCACGACGCGTAATCTCGGCACCAACGGGGTCGGCGGCAGCTTCGGGGTAAGCCGCTCATTCTGATGGTTGGCAACGGACACTAGCGAGCGAGAGCGGCGGCCAGCGCAGGCACGTCGGGGATGGTGAGGTCGGGTTCGATGTCCCAAGGGTCGTAGATTTTGTCTTGGCCGCGCTTGATCCAGGCGGCGCGCAGGCCGGCGTGCTTCGCGCCGATCACGTCGAAGGGGTTTGAAGAGACGACCCAGATGGGAAGGGCAGGAGCGGAGAGCGTTGTGATGAGGAACGAATAGAGGCCGGGGTCGGGCTTGAAGGTACGGTGGGAGTCAGCGGAGACGGTTTGGTCGAACTTGTCGAAGAGGTTGTTGTGCTTGAGGAGAGGTTTGAGGCTGGACTCGGGGCCATTGGAAAAGGCGGTCAAACCGTGGCCGTCAACGCGGAGAGCGTCGAGGCCGGGAGCGGCGTCGGGGAAGGCGGGGAGTTTTTGCTGTGCCTTGAGGAGAGTTTCCTCGTCGGATTCGGAGACGGGAACGTGCAGGGAAGCGGCGGTGTAGCGAAGGGCTTGGCGGGTGACGACGGGCAGCGGTTCGTAGCGGCGCATGAGCGCGCGACGGAAGGTGTATTCGAGCTGCTTTTCGCGCCAGAGTTCGGCGAAGCGGCGGGCGCGCTCAGCGGGGAGGGAGAGAGTTTCGGCGAGCGGCGTGGCGATGGCCTGGACAT
>CAXTQD010000029.1:0-14859 GCA_964246175.1 uncultured Chthoniobacterales bacterium
GATAGTTCTCCGCGCCACCCGTTGGCGAATACCCGCGCCTGGCCAGACCGATGTGCATGTTCAATCCCGCGCGTAACCTGCCGCAGGCGGCGGCGAGTTGCGAGTTGCGAGTTGCGGACGGGATGCAACGGTTAGCGGCACCCCGCCCGCGTACGCTTCATGCAGTCCGACGTTTCCCCCCAGATAGCCGGGCTACCGCGCAGCGTCCTATTTGCCACCAGTGCGCGGATCGGCGGCATCGGGTTGGACCTCTGCGCGCAGGAACAACTCCGTCTGCCTCTCGTTGGCGGCTACCTCGGCCGGGCGGTGGCGTTCCAGAACCGTAGCGCGGACATCCCCGACGACCGAGTGCGTTCCCTGCGCTGGTCGCCCGTGCGGCTGTTGTCGTTCCTGGACCGGCCGTATTACTACGGGGCCAAGAAGCAGGCGGCCGGGCGTGCCGCGGCGGCGGAACTTCGTACGGGACAGTACGATTTCTTCCACGGCTGGGCGGGCGACAGCCTGGAAGCTCTCCGGGAAGCGAGCGCCCGCAGCCTGCCCTCGGTGCTCGACATCCCGACGTGGCACGTCGACCACGGTTTCCGCCGCCACGAGACCGTGCCGCCAGCAGGCGGTTTGTCGGGCCAGTTCCTGCCGCGCCGGTGGCTCGACGCGCTGCCGTTGCGCCCCGAACGCCTGCGCGAGGAATACCGTCTCGCCACGGTGGTGCTCACGCGTTCGACGCGCGCGACGGAGAGTTTCTTGCAAGCCGGGTTCGCGCCGGAGCGGGTGTTCAACACCGACGAGGGTGCGGACGTGGAGCGATTCCAGCCGGGCGAGCCGCCGCCGGGGATTTTTCGGGCGCTCTTCGTCGGGGCGCTTATTCGGCGCAAAGGCGTCGATCTGCTGCTCGAAGCGTGGCACCGGCTGAAATTGCCCAACGCCGAACTGGTGCTCGTCGGCCACGTGCACGCGGAGATCGAGCCGTTCCTGACAAAGTACGCGGGGGAGAACGTCCGGGTGGTCGGCAAGACGGGGCGGGTCGAGGATTATTATCAGACGGCGACGGTGCACGTCTTCCCGTCGCAGTGCGAAGGTTGCGCGAAGGCGACCTGCGAGGCGGCGGCGTGCGGGCTGCCGCAGATCACGACGCGCGAGGCGGGTGATGTGGTGGTGGACGGCTACAACGGCCTGAACGTGCCCGTCAACGACCTCGACGCGCTCTGCACCGCCATCGAACGGCTCTACCGCCACCCCGAACTGCTCGCGCCGATGCGGCAGGCAGCGCGGGCGCGGGCGCTGGAACATTTTACCTGGGCCGCCTACCGTGCCCGGCTACGCGAAGGCTACCGACGAGCGATGGCGCTCCCCGCGGACGCGACCTGATTTATCTTCCCCGACGCGGCGTTTTACTTTCTCATCTCGGGTGATGGCGAGGATTTTGCGCATCGTCCGGCGGCTGCTCGTCTTGTTGCTGTTGCTCGTCGTGCTCGCTGTCATCTCAGGTTGGCTGCTGATGCGTGCCAGCCTGCCGACGCTCGACGGCAATCAATCCTTGCCAGGGTTGCAAGAAGCGGTCACCGTCGAACGCGACGCCGACGGTATCCCGACGATCCACGCGCGCAACAAGGAAGACCTTTTCCGCGCACTGGGTTACCTCCACGCGCAGGACCGCTTCTTCCAGATGGACCTCCTGCGTCGGCAGGGTGCGGGCGAACTCTCCGAACTCGCCGGCACGCTCACGCTCACGCTCGACCGGGAGGCCCGCCAGCACCTCTTTCGCCGACGTGCCGCGGCCGTCCTGGCAGCGATGACGCCCGACCAGACGCACCTGTTGGACGCCTACGTCGCCGGGGTCAACTACGGCCTGGGCGCGCTCTCCGCCCGGCCCTGGGAATACCTCGCGCTCCGCACTACGCCGCGGCCGTGGACGCGCGAGGACTGTGCGCTGGTCATCGATGCCATGTCGATGACCCTCGAAACCGATGGCAGCGACGAACGCGCCCGTGCCGCCCTCCTCCAAACCTACGGCGAGGAAACCGCCGACTTCCTGCGTCCGCTCGTCACAGAAAACTCCGCCGCGCTCGACGGTTCGGCCGCGCCCGCGCCCCCGGTGCCCGACGCCGCGCACTTCGTCCCTCGGCCGTTCGCACCAGGGGAAGCCGCGCCCGTGCCGGTGCTGAACACCACGGCGGCGCTTCTCCCCAACCCGGACGAGCTACCCGGTTCGAACTCCTTCGCGCTCGTGGGCGCACGCACGGTAGGGGGTGGTGCGCTCGTCGCCAACGATCCCCACCTGCGCCTCGCCGTGCCGAACATCTGGTATCGCGCCTCCTTGGCCCTACCCGACGGGACAGCCACGGGGGTGACCCTGCCCGGGGTTCCCGCGCTGGTGCTCGGCAGCAACGGCCGCGTCGCGTGGGGTTTCACCAACGGCTACATCGACACCTGCGACCTCGTCGTAGTGGAACTTGATCCGGCCGACCCCGGCCGCTACCGCGTGCCCGACGGGAGCGGTTGGGAACGGTTCGAGATCGTCCACGAAACCCTCGCCGTCCATGGACGCCCGCCGGAGCCGTGCGACGTGACGATGACCCGTTGGGGCCCGCTGATTACCCGCCCGGGCAACGGTGGCCCGGTATACGCCCGGCACTGGTCGGAGTACGACGAGGGCGCGATTAACTTCAACGTCGCCGACCTTCTGGACGCGCGGAACGTGGACGAGGCCGTGGTAATCGCTCACCGCAGCGGGTTCCACCCGCAGAACTTCCTCGTCGGCGACCGCGACGGCCACGCGGCGTGGACGATCATCGGCCGAGTGCCGCGCCGGGTGGGTTTTGATGGGCACACGCCGGAGAGTTGGGCGGACGGTGCGCAGTGTTGGAAAGGTTTCCTGCCTTCGGAGGAAGTTCCCGTCATCCGCGACCCTGTTGATGGGCAGTTCTGGACTGCTAACAACCGCGTCGTCGGCGGGGATGCGCTCGCCAAACTCGGTGACGGCGGGTACGACAATGCGTTTCGCGCCGGGCAAATCCGCGACCGACTCCGAGCACTCGCAGGACGTGCGGCGGCGCCGGCCGACCTCTTGGCTGTGCAACTCGACGACGAGGCGCGCTACCTGGCGCGGTGGCGCGAGTTGCTTCTGACGACGCTTGACGACCGAGCGGTCGAGGGGCAGCAGGAACTCGCGCAGTTACGCGAAATCGTGCGAGGCTGGGATGGTCATGCCTCCGTTGATGCGGCCGGCTACCGACTGCTGCGCCAGTTCCGGCAGTTGGTCGTGGCGAGCGTGATCAATCCAATCCTCGAATCCGCGCAGAAACGCGACCCGGTCACACGCCTAGGACCCAACGTCGAACAACCGCTCTGGAGCATTCTCACCGCCCGGCCTGCGTACCTGCTGCCCCACTCTGATTCTTCCTGGGACGAACTTTTGCTGTCCGACGCTCGCGTGACCGCCAAGCTGGGTGAACTCCAACGGCCCACTGCCCTGCCGCTCGCCGAGTGCACCTGGGCTCGTTATAACGTCTTGGCGATGCGGCACCCGTTCAGCGGCGGATTGCCACGGTGGGCGGCGCGTTGGCTGGACATGCCCGCGCAAGGACTACCTGGTGACGGCAACATGCCGCGCGTGCAGACGCCGGGCTTCGGTGCGTCGATGCGGATGGTAATTTCGCCGGGACGGGAGCCCGAGGGAATCTGCGAGATGCCCGGCGGAGCGAGCGGGCACCCGCTGTCGCCCTTTTATCGCGCAGGACACGAGAACTGGGTGCGCGGCGACCGGTCGCCGTTTCTGCCCGGCACGGCGACCCACCGGCTGGAACTGCGTCCGGCCGACCGCTAGCGGTACGCCGCTGTCTGGCTTTGGTTCTGGCTCTGCGAGCCACCGCCAGTTTGGCTCTGGCTTTGCGACTGCGCAGGCGTCTCGTAAATATCAGAATAAAACTCCGCCGTCGCGCGACTGATCTCGCCAAGACGCGTTTGCAAGCGGTGGAGGTATTGGTGCAGACCCATCTGGAAAATCTCGCCCGTGCGCATGTAGTCCAAGTCGCTGCGCATCTTGCCCGAAAGCCGCTCGGCCTCGTTGGAAAAGCGGTCTTCCGGCACGCCGCTGATGCGGTGCAGCGCGTAGTCCACCTGATGCACGCAGTGCCGCAGGGCGCGCGGGAAACAGTCGTGCAGGATGAGGAACTCGGCGACCTTCCACGGGGCGAGTTGGCCGACATAGAGTTTGCTGTACGCCTCCAGTGCGCTGCACGAACGCAGCACGGCCATCCACTGCACGGTGTCCACGTTGCCGCCGACCCGCTCGCCGCTGGGCAGGAGGATGTGGTACTTCACGTCGAGGATACGCGAGGTGCAGTCGGCGCGTTCTAGGAATTTGCCGAGTTGGATGAAGTCCCAACCCTCGCCGTGGGTCATCGTGACATCGGTGATGCCGATAAATTGGAACGAACCGCGCAGAATGCGCTGGTAGAACTCGTACGTGCTCGTACGGAAGAGTTCGCGCGCCTCCTCCGAACGGATAAACAGATAGAGACTATTGAGGTGCTCCCACATCTCGGAACTGATCTGCTCGCGCACGCTGCGGGCGTTCTCGCGGGCACGGGCGAGACAGGAGGAGATGGAATTTGGATTCTTCTGCTCGAAGGTGACGAACTCCACGACCGAGTCGCCGTCAGCTTCCTGGTAGAACTCATGGAAGAGTTCCTGGTCCTCCAGGGAATTGATGATGGGCGCCCAGTGCTGGCGCACGGTCGCCTCGCTCTGGCTGTCAAAGTCGAGCATGAGTTGGAGGTTGACCTCTAATAGGCGGGCGTTGTTCTCGGCCCGCTCGATGTAGCGGCTCATCCACAGGAGGCAGTCAGCGACGCGGCTTAGCATACGATGTACAGTTTACTGAACCACGCCTTGTCGACCATGATTTCTTCAACAACCCTTTCTTGTACGATGACGCCTAATCTAAAATGCCGAAGCATTATTACAAGATCATCGCCTTCAATCAAATCCAGTGGGGGTGCACCATCACGCAGTGCTTCTTGGCGCGCATCGCGGGTGAAAGAACCTGTGGTCATAAAAATGCCCTTGTCTGCTCTTCCAACCATTGCGCCTCGAAAGTCACGTATCTGTGAAGACGAGACGTTGTCTTTGTAGCGCTTACACTGGAAATGGACGTGAAATGATATGATCTGACCCAACTTTACAACCCCTCTGCCATCGATTCCGCCATCGCCACTGCGTCCAGTGACTTCTACTTGGATGAAGCCCGACTCGCGCAGCAAGCGCTGGCAGAGCCGCTCGAAAGCATCCGGTGGCATGGTCTTCAACGCATCCAGTAGATCATCCTCCCAAGCCCTCTCTTCAATTATGAGTGGATCGTCAGATTCATCAGCAGCTTCACGCGCCTTACGGTCCTGTTCGATGACGAACTTCTTGACCTGCTCTTTATTTACCCGGTGGGTTTGTTGCCCTTTTGGAGTCAGCGCCCACACACTCCTAGCCGAGTTGTCTACTAGGCCGTACTTCTTAAGGTATGTGCGTGCCCATGCAAGGCGATAGCTCAACTGCGTCCTATTACCTTTATGGATAGCGGCAATATCCTCGTCGGTGAGGTGTAGAAGAGTAGCTACTCTCTGCTCAAGCTCAGTAATCGAAGCAGAGCTTCCTAGTTCGTGCAGCGCCTGTAACAGCGGGTTGAACAAATCATCGTGTTTAGGAACAGCCATGGGCAGATGGTTATTTGATACTGTCTTACTCCTCCAAGACCCACGTATCCTTGCTCCCACCACCCTGCGAGGAATTAACTACGAGGCTGCCCTTCTTCATGGCCACGCGCGTCAAGCCGCCGGGGATGATCGTGATCTTTTCCCCGTAAAGGATGTACGGTCGCAGGTCGATGTGCCGACCTTCCACGCCGGCCTCGCAGTACGACGGCGAACGCGAGAGCGACACCACCGGCTGCGCGATGAAGTTGCGCGGATTGGCAACGATCTTCTCGCGAAAGCTCTCGATTTCCTCGCGGCTCGCCTGCGTGCCGATGAGCATCCCGTAGCCACCGCTCTCGTTGGCGCTCTTGACCACGAGCTTGTCGAGGTTTTCGAGGATGTACTTGCGGTCGGCTTCCTCGCTGGAGAGGTACGTCTCGACGTTTGGCAGGATCGGGTCCTCGCCGAGATAGAACTTGATCATCCGCGGCACGAAATAATACATCACCTTGTCATCGGCCACACCCGTGCCGATGGAGTTGGCGAGGCTGACCTTGCCGTGTCGGTACGCGTTGACGAGGCCCGGCACTCCCAGACACGAGTCAGCCCGGAACACCTGTGGATCGAGGAAGTCGTCATCCACGCGCCGGTAGATCACATCTACGGGCTTGAGGCCCTTGGTGGTCTTCATGTAGACGCCGTCACCCTGCGCGACGAGGTCGCGGCCCTCGACGATCTCGATACCCATCGAACGCGCCAGGTACGAATGCTCGTAGTACGCCGAGTTGTAGATGCCCGGGGTCAAAAGCGCCACCGTCGGGTCGCCGCGCTTGCTCTCGGGGGCGATGTGGCGTAACAAATTCAGGAGACTCTGCGCGTAGTCATCTACCGGCCGCACGCGGTACTTGCCGAAGAGCCGCGGGAAGACGCGCTTCATCGCCTGCCTGTTTTCCAGCACGTACGACACCCCTGATGGCGTGCGCCCATTGTCTTCCAGCACGAGATAGTTTCCGTCTTTGTCGCGGATCAGGTCCGTGCCGCAGACGTGGATGTAGATGTCCCGGGGCACGTTGAAGCCCATGAACTCCTTGCGGAAGTGCGCCGCGCTGAGCACGTATTCCTCCGGGATCACCTTCTCCTGGAGGATGCGCTGCTCGTGGTAAACGTCGTGCAAAAACAGGTTGAGCGCACGGATACGTTGCGTCAGGCCGCGCTCCAGGAGGTCCCATTCCTCCGCCGGGATGATGCGCGGGATCAGGTCGAAGGGGAAAATCTTCTCCGTGCCCTGGCTGTCGCTGTAGACGGTGAACGTGATGCCCTGCGAGAGGAACGACTGGTCGGCGAGCCGGCGCTTGCGGCCGAACTCCTCGTGCCCCATCTCGTGGAAGCGGCGCAGGAGCGCCTCGTAGTGCGGCCGGACTTGCCCGGGCGCGCTGAACATTTCGTCGAAGAATTCGTCCGGCTGGTAGTTGGAAAAAAGCGTGTCCACGGTGTCCGGCTGGCGGCCCTGGGCTGCTCCGGAATGGCAGACGCCCACGAGAAGCGGGCCTGACTCCTCCGGCGTTCTCCGACGCGAGGAGGGCAAAGAACGGACGCACACCGTCCGCCCGGAACCATCCACCCGCCGGGAAGGAGGCAAGCCTACAACGCGTCCCCGGGCGAGGTCAAGCCATCCCGGCGACCTTCACCTGCTCGATGAAAACGTGGAAAAACTCCTTCTGCCGCGCCACCCCGCGCCGCACGACGGGCTTGAGGTTGGCCAGATCGTTGACGTTGAAACACAGATCCACGCTGTAGATGAAGGCCATCATCTCGTCGTTCGTCATCACGCTGGTGCCGATGAGCACGAGAAACTGGTTGCGCCGCTGGCCGGGCGGTAGGTTGATCGCCTCGTAGAGCACCTGATTATTGCCCAGGTAGCAGCCGCCGAAGTGCTCGTCGATGACGACCACATCGTACACGTGCGTCTTGAGCTTGAGGGAAATGTCCTCCGCGAACAGCCCGACATGAATCTTGTAGTCCATCGAGGAGAGTTGCTCGACGATGGCGTGCTGGTACTCGGGCTGGTCGATGCACACGAGCGCGGTCAGATCGCCGGGCTCGAAGATGTCGAAGCGCGTCTCGTACTCCTGGGTCGGAAAAGCGTGGCTCATGGGAAAAGCGGGGGTCAGTAACGGGACGAGGCGACGGTATCCATGCGCAGGCCACTCACCTTGTTCTTCTCCTCACCGCGGCTCTTCTTGATGAGGTCGATGGCGCGGGTGATCTTGCCCTTGTTCGAGGCGAAGGCGAGGGCGGTTTCCTCTTCGAGCATGCCGCTCTCGTAGGACCGGACGATGGACTGGTCGAACGAGAACCACCCGAACGGTTCGCTCGCCTCGATGATACTATTGAAGGTACGCCCCTCGTCCTCGCCGAGCGCAATGGCCTCCTTCGTACGCAGATTGCTGCCCATCACCTCCATGATGAGCTGACGGCCGCCGTTGGTCTTCGGCGCAAGGCGTTGACTGACGACGTAGCGCAAAGTGTCGGCGAGGCGCTGGCGGATGAGTTTTTCCTCCGCCTGCTCGAACAAACCTAAAATACGATTGATCGACTGGCCCGCGTCGATCGTATGCAGAGTGCTGAGCACGAGGTGGCCCGTCTCGGCGGCCGTCATGGCGATTTCGACCGTCTCGCGGTCGCGCATTTCACCGACGAGGATGACCTTCGGTGCTTGGCGTAGCGCGGCGCGCAGGCCACTCGGATACGTGTCGAAATCTGTGCCAAGTTCGCGCTGGTTGAAGGTGCTCTGGTGGTGCGGATGGACAAACTCCACCGGGTCCTCCAGGGTCACGACGTGGAACGCCTGTGTGCGGTTGATCTCGTTGAGCACGGCGGCGAGCGTCGTGGTCTTACCCGAGCCGGTAGCTCCCGTGACGAGCACGAGGCCCGTGCGTTCGCGGCAGATTTGCTCGAAGACCTGCGGCAGCCCGAGGCTGTCGAGAGTGGGGATGACACTGTTGAGCTTGCGCATGACCACCGACAACCGACCCTGCTGGCGGAAGATGTTCACGCGGAAGCGCGCTTGCGTGCCGAGTTGGTAACCGCAATCGCACGAACCGTTTTCGAGCAGGTGGCTGATGAGGCGGCGGTTATTGCCGAGGATGTTCAGCGCGATGTTCTCGGTCTGATAAGCCGTCAGCGCGTCGATGGGCGGATCGACGGCGATGGGCTTCAGTTGCCCGAATGCCTCGACCTGAAGCGGCCGGCCAACGGAGAAGTTGAGGTCGGAAATGCCATCGTAGCTCTGGAGCATGGCTCCGAGGATGGCGTCGAGTTCGACGGAACGCATAAGAGGGAGGGAAGCAGGGAATCAATCCTCGAAGTCGTCCGGCGGCTCCTTGAGGAAGGGGCGGAACTTCTTCTTGTCGTTGGCCTTTTCGTAGGCTTCCTCCGGGGAGATGCGGAGTTGGCGCAGGTGGTCCATGATTGCGTCGTCGAGGGGTTGGTTGCCCTTCTTCTTGCCGACCTGGATCATGCCGGGGATCTGGTGGGTCTTGCCCTCGCGCACGAGGTTGGCGATGGCGGTGTCGAAGACGAGCACTTCCAAGGCGGCCACGCGGCCGGGTTTGTCGATGCGGCGGAAGAGGTTTTGCGCCACGACGCCCTTGAGCGACTCGGCCAGGGTTGCGCGCACCTGGTTCTGCTGGCTGGTCGGGAACACGTCGATGACGCGGTCCACCGTCTTGGCGGCGCTGGAAGTATGCAGCGTGCCGAAAACAAGGTGCCCCGTGGCGGCGGCGGTCAGGGCGAGTTCGATGGTTTCGAGGTCGCGCATTTCACCGACGAGGATGATGTCCGGGTCCTCGCGGAGCGCACCACGGAGGGCCGCCGCGAAGGACTTCGTGTGTACGCCCACCTCGCGGTGATTGACCAGCGACTGCTGGCTCTTGTGGACGAACTCGATGGGGTCTTCCACCGTGATGATGTGGTCCTGACGGTGGAGGTTGGCGTAGTCGATCATCGCCGCGAGGGTGGTCGACTTGCCCGAGCCGGTCGGCCCGGTGACGAGCACCAGCCCCTTCTTGAGCAGCGGGAAACGCTTCAACACCGGCGGCAGCCCGAGGTCGTCACAGGTGAGCACCTTGCTCGGGATGAGCCGGAAGACGGCCGCGATACCGTACTTCTGATTGAGGAAGTTGGCGCGGTAGCGCGCGACCCCGGGAATCTCGTAGCCAAAGTCCACGTCACCCGTTTCTTCGAAGACTTTGATCTTCATCTCCGGGGCGATCTCGTAGACCATCGACTGGAGTTCGTCGTTGGTCAGCGGGGGGTAATCCACCCGGATGAGGTCGCCGTTGATGCGGAGCATCGGCGGGTTGCTCGTGGAGAGATGGAGGTCCGAGGCTTTTTGCTCGGCCATCAGTTTAAAGAAAGCATCGATCCTGGCCATGGCTACCCGTCAAAGGTAGCTGGATTGATGCCAGGAGAAGCCGCCGCGTCTGCTTCTTTCCGACAAGCAGGCGCGGAGGTCGGGATTCCACGTTAGAAATTCACCGAGAACCCGGCCCGCACCTGGTAACTTGGCACAACCTGAAAGTACATGTTGTCGATGTGCACGGGCAGGCCCGCGCCCGCCTCCGCCAGCAGGCGCAGGCCGACGTAAAGGGCCATCGCGCCCGTGTCCCCTTCGATCTCACCGCTGACGACGAACTGCGCGCCGAGCGTCACCGGTCCGAGCCGGCCGAACTCGTGGCCTTGCAGGAAGAAGCATCCCAGCCCGGCGTCGAACGACACGTCGTTCGCGTAGCGGTAATCGTAGCGCGCCCGTCGTGCGCAGAGAGGCCGAGGTCGGTTTCCTTGTGGACGGCCACGAAGTCGAACAACAGCGACATATCCCTCAGGCCGCTGACCGTGCCGCGCTCGTTGACGAAGCCTTCGGGCCGCTTGTACTCGCGGCCGATCAACGGCGCGTTGATCTGCACGCCGAGGTGGTCGTTGAAGTGATAGCCGCCGATAAGCTGCGTGATGGAGCTTTGTTCATACTGGTCGGCGGAGTAGGGAACCTCCCGGACGCTGAGTTTGGTGGTGCCGAAGAACGTGCACTGTTCCGCAGAGGTAAGATAGAAGCCGCCCTCACGTGGGTGGAGCGGCTCCGAGTTGAGTTCCTGGTTGGGCGTGTAGCAGCCGCACACGTCGCAGGCGCGGGCAGAGGTTGCGGTGAAGAGGGTGAGCAGGCAGACGAAGCGAAAGGTTTTCATCGAAACAAGAGAGAAGATGCAAACTACGGCGCAGCGTACGCTCATCCGCGCCCAGGCGAGCGTTTGCAGCGCGGCCCGGTGCCCGCCGCCCATCACCACGCACGCCGCCAGCGTACAAGCCATTATTGCCGCCCGTACGAGGGAGGACTAGCAGGCAACGTTCACGGACGCGAGCTCACGCCGGAGTGTGGTCGGTGGGCAAGCACTTGCCCGATTTGTCGGACGAACTTCTCCCGCTCGCTCGGCTTCGGCAGGAAACCCTTCAGTCCCTGCCCGAGCATCGTGTTGATCTTCGCCGGGTCGGTGTAACCGCCCGTCAGCACGGCGGCCACCTTCGGGTTGATCGCCTGGAGTTCGTCGAAGATCAGGTCGCCGTTCATCCCCGGCATGCTGAAGTCCAGCACCACCAAGTCGATCGCCGCCCATAACCGCGCGTAGATGGAGATCGCCTCGAACGCGTCCCGCACCGTGATCACCCGGTAGTCCTCCTCCGTGAGGATAAGTTCGATCTCTTCCAAGGTCTCCGGATTGTGGTCTGCTACGAGCACGGCCTCGCGCATCCCGGTCGGGTTGGCCATGTAGATTTGCTGCTGGTCGGCCGGCGGCTGGTAGAGTCGCGGCGGGGGCGCGGGTTCCGGTTCGCGCGTTTTTCTGGCTTCTTCTTCAGCGGCCTGCCGGGCGAGTTCGGCGGCCTCGCTGCGCGCGTCCTCGATGCGGGCGAGCGCCTTGGAGTTGAGCAGTCGCGCGTCGCGCACGCTGGTGACGAGGTGTTCCAAGAGCGCCTCCAGTTGCGGGTCGGGCCGGTTGAGCAGCTCTGGGTACGCACGGAAGTCAGACATGCCGCGCAACAGGTCGTCGGTTTCTTTGAGCGCGGTCTGTAACCAGTCCAGTTCCTCGTGAGAAAGCATAGGCGAACTCTTCCGGGAGGAATAAGCGTGCCCCGGTGTCCGCGTTCAAGTAATTTCCAAGCTGAAAAACTCCCGGAACACTTCCCGGTAGACCGCGTGCTTCATCTCCGGCAGCCACGCAAGCCGATACTCCGCCGGGTCGATCCAGCGTGCCGCGCGAAACTCCGGGTGCGCCGTGTGGACGTTGACCTTCGACGCCGGGGCGAGCAGCCGCAGCCGGAAATAATGCTGTTCCTGACCGTCGAACCCCTTTTTGGTCCAGCCCGCCGGGAACAGGTAGCGGTACGGGCCACTGCGCGCTTCCACGACGTAGTCGCCGGGTTCCAGCGACACTTCTTCGTACAACTCTCGCCGCAAACCCTCCTCCGGGCTCTCATTTCCGTCGAGCCCACCCTGCGGGAACTGCCACGAGTCGCGCCACCGCACCCGTTCGCCGACGAGAACCCGTCCGGCGGCGTCCACCACGACTGCGGCGACGTTAGGGCGATAGCGTGGCTGCTCAGCAGACTTGCTCACAAAAAACAGCCGGCGCGCGGGCGAACCCGGTTGTCGTGCGCCCTCCACCGGGAAAGGGCTACGAACAAACCCGTCAGTCCGCCGGCGCGCCGGCGAGGGAAAGAGGTGACAGACGCTATTTCGCCAAGGTCACGAACGCGAGCTGCTTGGCGGTATCCACCTTGGTCGTGCTGGTGTGGTGGATGCTGCCGCTGGCCGTGCAGCCCACGTTGAGCAGACCGGCGGCGACAACGACGAAGGAGAGAGCGATGAGTTTCTTCATAGGTGTAGGTGGTTAGTGGTTTTTATTGAAAAACCGTCCCTCCGCCGCAGACAGCACAGAGGCCGATTTATGAAAAGGCTATCGCAAGGGCCGCGGAGGCTGGACTTATCCCCCAACGGGGAAATTTCAGCTTTTCGACGCCCGGGGCCGCCCAATGGAGCGGTAGTGGAAGCCGAGGTGCTCCATCGTCTCGGGATTGAGGAGGTTGCGGCCGTCGAAAACCATCGGCGAGGCCATGACTTCCTTGAGGTGCGCCAGGTCCACCTGCGCGAACTCGTGCCACTCGGTGGCGATGATGAGCGCCTCCGCGCCCGTGGCTGCCTCCATCGCGGAGGGGACCAGTTTCGCCTCCGGGATCAGCTTGAAGTTACGCACGTTGTCCATGCCTTTGGGATCGTAGGCGGTGACGTGCGCACCCTCGGCGATCAAATCCTTGATGAGGTCGATGGACACGGAGGAACGGATGTCGTCTGTGTCACCCTTGAAGGTCAGGCCCCAGACGGCGATCTTTTTGTCACGCAGAATCCACAGCGTCTCCCGCATGGATTTGAGGAAGCGTTCGCGCTGGTTCTGGTTGATCTTCTGCACCTCCTTGAGCAGCGTGAAGGGCACGCCAAGCTGCTCGCTGATGGCGATGAAGGCAGCGATGTCCTTGGGGAAGCACGAACCGCCGTAGCCGAGGCCGGCGTTGAGGAAATTGCGTCCGATGCGTTTGTCCGTGCCGATGCCGTCGGCGACCTTTTCCACGTCTGCGCCGCTCGCCTCGCAGATCGCGCTGACGGCGTTGATGTAGCTGATCTTGAGCGCGAGGAAGGAGTTGGCGGCGTGCTTGATGAGTTCGGCCGAGTTGATGTCGGTCACCAGGATCGGGGCCATGAAGGGCTGGTAGATCTTCTGCATGAGCGCCAGCGCCCGGTCACTCTTGGAGCCGACCACGATGCGGTCCGGGTGCATGAGGTCGCTGACCGCGCAGCCCTCGCGCAGGAACTCCGGGTTGCTAACCACATCGAACTCCGCGCCCTTCTTGCCGTAGCGTTTGATGGTCTCAGCCACTTTGTCGCCGGTTTTGACGGGCACCGTGCTCTTGTCCACCACGACGCGGTACTGCCCGGGCTTGAGCACGGCGGCGATGTCACGCGCCACGCGCTCGATGTAGGACAGGTCCACGCTGCCGTCGGCGTGCGGCGGGGTGGGCACGGCGATGAAGACGACCTCCGAGTTGTCCACCCCCTCCTCGGTGCTGTGGGTGAACCGTAGCCGGCCAGCGGCGACGTTGCGCTGGATAACTTCCTCCAAGCCAGGCTCGTAGATGGGCACGTGGCCGGCTTGGAGGGCCTCGATCTTCTGTGGGTTGTTGTCCACGCAGACAACGTGGTGGCCGACATCGGCGAAACACGCCCCGCTGACCAGCCCCACGTAACCGCTGCCGATGATTGAAAGATCCATGAGCGAAAAAAGAAAGAAGTGATCGTTTGTCCGGTCGAGAGAGAAGCTCTAGCAATTCCCGTTCTATCCTATCCCCCGGGCCGCCACAACCGGGAAAAAACGCCGTTCGCCTCCCTGCCGCGGACTTTGACAAACCGGGGTGCCGTGGCCTTATTGGACGGCGTGGTCCCTGTGTTCCTTCGATCCTTCTCGCCCCGCGCCGCCATGAAACCCGCCTCCCTTCTGACCGTCTGCCTGCTCGCCGCCGTGGTGACCGCTCGCGCCCAGGCCCCGAAAACCCAGCGCGAACGCGTCGGCTACGCGCTCGGCGCAGAGATCGGCCAAACCTTCAAGTCGCAAGGGGTGGACTTCGACGTGGCGGCGTTCAACAACGCTGTGCGTGACGCCATGAGCGGCAACCGTCTCCAGATGACCTCCTCGCAGATTCAGGAAACGATCATGGCCCTCAACAAGGGTGCTGGCGCGGCCAAGCCCGCGACGACCGACACGACTGCGCTCGACAAGAACAAGCGCGAGGGGGACGCGTTCCTGGCCGCTAACCGCTCCAAGGCCGGCGTGCAGACCCTTTCCAGCGGCCTCCAGTACAAGGTGCTCAAAGAAGGCACCGGCCCCGTGCCCAAAGCCAGCGACACGGTGACGGTCAAATACCGCGGCACGCTGATCAACGGCACGGAGTTCGACAACAGCGAGAAACACGGCGACGGCACGCTGACGGTGGCGGTCACCGGCGACGTGATCGCCGGCTGGACGGACGCGCTCAAGCTGATGAAGACCGGCTCCAAGTGGCAGCTCTACATCCC
>CAXTQD010000029.1:14869-17452 GCA_964246175.1 uncultured Chthoniobacterales bacterium
GCTTTGGCCTTTTCAAAATAGGCAGCAAAGGCAAGCTCATTATCCCGTACTACCTCGCCTATGGCGATCAGGCGCGCGGGCCACTACCCGCCAAGGCTGACCTCATCTTCGACGTGGAGCTGCTCGCCATCAAGAAGTAAGCAGGTGCCGCTGCGATGCCGCTGCCTAGCAACACCATCGCCCCAGCACCTCGACCGGGGTGAACGGCTACTCTGGTCGGGTCGGCCCCGGAGCGGTATCCGCCTGCGTGCGCAGGATCTCTTTCTGGTTCCGTTCAGCCTCCTGTGGAGCGGGTTCGCCATCTTCTGGGAAGCTTCCGTCATCAGCAAAGGCGCGCCGTTGTTTTTCATGCTTTGGGGCATCCCGTTTGTCTGCGTCGGCCTTTTTCTTATCTTCGGACGGTTCTTTTTCGATGCCTACAACCGGGCGCGCACGTTTTACGGAGTGACCAACGAACGCATCATTATCGTCAGTGGCATCTTCTCGCAGCAAACCAAAAGCTTGTCGCTCCGCACGTTGACCGACCTTTCTCTCACCCAGCGCAATGATGGCAGCGGCACGATCACCTTTGATCCCGGGACCGCTTTGAACGGCTTTTTTCCCGCTGGCGGCTGGCCCGGGGCGGGCCGCTACGCCCCTCCGTCGTGCGATCTCATCGAACAGACCAAGGAGGTTTGCGACATCATCCGCCAAGCCCAGAGAGCGCCGTCCGCGAACACCTGAGCGCCCGGCCACAGAGAAAATTTGCCCGGCCGCGCGGTTTTCCAGCTTTCCGAAAAAAGGAAAACCCCCCATGCTCAGGCCATCGCCGCCCCCGCGCTTTGAAGGTCGCCGTCGTCATCCCGCTCTACAACCACGCCCGGTTCGTCGGCGCGGCGCTGGAATCCCTGCGGGTCCAAACCCGCCCGCCGGACCGCGTCATCATCATCGACGACGGCTCCACCGACGGCTCGATGAACGCCGTCGTCGCCTATGCCGAATCCGTGCCCGTCGCTGCCTCGACCAACGGTTCCACCCCTGCCGTCCAGACCCGGACGGACTTCCTGCCGCAGGCCCAGCACGTCGGGCCGCAGGCCACAATCAACCGCGCCGTCGCCATGGCCGACGACTGCGACTTCGTGACGATCCTGCACTCGGACGACTGTTACCACCCTCGCCGGATCGAGAAGTGCCTCGAATACCTGGCTGACCACCCGAACCTCGACCTCGTCTGCACCCGGCTGCGGCTGGTCGACGAGGCCGGACGCACGCTGCCTGCCGACACGTTCCCGGCGCGGTGGTTCTCGGCGGCGTGGAGCTTTCGGCCGGTGTGCGACGACCAGAACGCCCTTGATCTGCCCGAATGGCTCGGGTTGGCGAACTTCCCCGGCACGACGAGCAACTTCTTCGCCCGCGCCTCCTACCTGCGCGACCACCCGCTCCAGGGCTACCGGCACACGCACGACTACTACGCGCTCGTGCTCGCCGCGTTGGAAAACAAGCTCGGCGTCATCGACGCCGAACTCCTCGACTACCGCGTGCGTTCCGACGAGGACTCCGGCACGCCCGACGAACTCGTCCGCGAGACCCTGCGCCTCAACGTCGATCTCGCCCGCCGCCTCGCTCCGCGCATCGCCTCCGAACCCGAACTCCGCCGCGCCTTCGCCCGCTACCAGCGCGCGGCGTGGAGCAACGTCAGCGCCTTCCGCGCGGACCTGTTCAACCTGATCCTGGTCGAGGCGCTTGCGCTCCTGCCAGTGCACGCCGCCGACGCTCTGTTGGCCGGGCTGGACGGCGAGCGTTTCCCGGAGGTCGGCCAGTACCCCAACCGCGCCATCGTCAACACACACGACCTCGCCTCGCCTGCGCTCGGGCCGACGAGCGGACTGGCGGATAAGTTTTACGGCTTGCGCGCGCAACTCTCCGCCGCCCGGTCGAGCGTGCGCCCGTGGTCGGAATACCGCCACATCCAGGCGACGCTGCTGGAATCGCGCTGGGTGGCGTTGGGTCGCGTGCTGGGCCTGACCCGGCCGCTGACCCAGGTGGAAGGCAGGACCGCGCCCGAGAAACTGGCCGGTCTGCGCGGGCGGCTGCTCCGTTCGCGCTGGCTGCGGCTGGGGAGTCTGCTCGGGCTTCCGTCCGCTAAGCAACTGCTGGTGATGGGCACGGCGTCCGCGGAGGACTGGCGCGGGTAGTCTACTTCTTGAACAGCCAGCGGAGAATCCCGCCGCTGCCTTCGTACCCGGAGTCATAATACTGCTTCGGCATCACCTTGCTGTGGCGGGAGCGGCGGCGTTTCTTGCGCCGATGGATTTCCACTTCGACCTCCCCTTCGCCGACCGCCGGTTGGCGTGACGATTCCTCTGCCACGACTGGCTCACTAGCATCCGAAGGCAGCGACAGCACCGGGCCTTCCGTCGTCGGGCGCGGGTTCCCGCGCGGGCGGATGAGTTCAAGGTTGCGCTTGGGCCGCACGCTGGCGCGCTCCTCGCGGCTCATGTGCCGGATGTCCAAGTCGTCCGACGCACGCCGCCAATAGATCGTGTTGTACAGAAACGCACCCTTCAAGAATTGCTTGAAGCGCATCCAAAACGTCGTTTCGAG
>CAXTQD010000029.1:17462-21852 GCA_964246175.1 uncultured Chthoniobacterales bacterium
GGGCGATTCACGGCAGACAATACCTCAAAAAGTCTTTGTGACAAAGCTGCCACAAACCTCTTGCCCGCGCTGACAAACACACGGGCCGCGCGCCACCTGCCTTTACAATCCTTCGTCCTCCACGGGCAGGAAGCGGCGGAAGCGGTTCTTGTCGATGGCTTTCATGTAAGCCTCGTGCGGGCTGACGATCCCCTGTTGCATGACGTGCCAGATCGCGTCGTCCATGAACTGCATCCCCTGCGCCTTGCCGCCGACGATCACGTCCTCCAGCTTCTGCGACGCGCCCTCGCGGATGATCGCGCTGACGGCGCTGCTGGAGATAAGAATCTCGTTGACTGCCACCCGCCCGCCGCCGTCGGCCTTCTTGAGGAGAAGCTGCGCGATGACCCCGCGCAGGGAGGCCGACAACATCGTGCGCACCTGCGCCTGTTGGTCGGCCGGGAACACGTCGATCATGCGGTCCACCGTCTTGCGCGAATTGTTCGTATGCAGCGTGCCAAAGACGAGCATCCCTGTGTCGGCCGCCGTCAGGGCGAGGGAGATCGTCTCCAGGTCGCGCATCTCGCCCACGAGCACGATGTCGGCGTCTTCACGGAGCGCTGCCTTCAGTCCCGTCGGGAAGCTCGGGGTATGCTCGGGCACCTCGCGCTGGGTGATGATGCTCCTTTTATTCTGATGCACGAACTCAATGGGCTCCTCCACCGTGACGATGTGGCGGGAGAAGTTCGTGTTGATGTAGTCGATCAGCGCCGCCAGCGTCGTCGACTTGCCCGAGCCCGTCGGCCCTGTGACGAGCACCAGACCGCTGCGCAAGTGGCCGAACTCCTTGATGACCGGCGGCACCTTAAGCTGTTCCAGGGTGGCGATCTTGGTCGGGATCAACCGGAACACGCACCCGTAGCCGTTAGCCTGCTTGAGGAAGTTGCAGCGGAAGCGCGACTCCTCGTTCATCTCGTAGGCGAAGTCGAAGTCGCCGCGTTCCTCGAACGTCGCCCAGCCCTTCGGGCCGCAGATTTCGCTCATCATGTACGCGGCCTCCTCATTGGAGATCGGCTCCTCGCGGATGGGTACGATCTCGCCGTGGACGCGGATCATCGGCGGCTCGCTCTCGTTGATGTGCAGGTCCGAGGCTTTCGCCTGGATGAGCACGTCGAAGAATTGGTCGATGTAGGCCATGAGGGGAAGAGCTAGATGCCCAGCATCGTCTTCATCATCGCCTTCTGCTCAGCGCGTGAGAGGGCTTCCTCGGGAGAAATAATGCCGGTGGCGCAGAGTTCGCGCAGGGAGTCGTCCATGAGTTTCATGCCCTGCTTGCGACCAGTCTGGATGATGCCCGGCAGCATGAACGTCTTGGCCTCGCGGATGCAGTTGCCCACGGCCGGGTTGTTCATGAGCACCTCCATCGCCAGCACACGGCCTCGCCCGTCGGCGCGCGGGACGAGTTGCTGGCTGATGATGCCGCGGAGACTCTCGCTGACCATGATGCGGATCTGGTCGCGCTGATCCACCGGGAACACGTCGAGCACACGGTCGAGCGTGCGGGCCGCGCTGCCGGTGTGCAGCGTTCCCATCACCAAGTGCCCCGTTTCGCTGGCCGTGATGGCGAGGGAGATCGTCTCCAGGTCGCGCATCTCGCCGACCATGATGACATCGGGGTCTTCACGCAAAGCCCCGCGGAGCGCCGCCGCGAAGGAACGCGTGTGCGTGTGGACCTCACGTTGGGTGACTTTGCAGCCTCGGGTCTTGAGGATGTACTCGATGGGGTCTTCCAGCGTGATGATGTGGTCGTGGCGGTTCTTGTTGACCTCGTTGACCAACGCCGCCAGCGTCGTCGACTTCCCGGAACCGACCGGCCCCGTGACGAGCACGAGACCGTTGTGGTACTCGGTCAGCTTCTTGAGCGAATCAGGCAGCCCGAGGTCGTCCATCGAACGCAGGTTCGTGGAAATGATGCGGAAGACGAGATCGAGGCCGAGACGCTGGCGCACGACGCTGGTGCGGAAACGTCCGAAGGAGTTCGAGTACGCGAAGTCCACGTCGCCGATCTCTTCCAGACGCTGGAGCTGGGCCTCATCAAGGAAAGAGCGCGCGAGGTTCTCGGTGTCTTGCGCGGTCAGACGTGGGGACTGCCGGAAAATGGGTTCCAGGTTGCCGTAGCGCCGCCAGAGCGGGGGCATGTTCACCCCCAGGTGGATGTCCGACGCGTCCGACTCCTGCCCCATGAGCAGGTAGCGGTCGACGTGTTCAAAAAGGACGTGCTCACCGCCGACAGTGACCGGGCTGGCAGTCACCCCGGCAGGGGCATTCACATCCAGGGCGGAGGGTGGCACGGACATGGTCCACTTTGGAAACAAGGGTACTCCAAAGTCAACCTAGAAAGGGTTGCGCCAACCGTGGGAAGCCGTCCCGCCACAGGCGGTGCAACTTCCCTGACAAGACTCAGACCGCCGCGGCAGCCGTGTCCGGTGTGCCTCCGTCCGTCTTCGCCGTTACGCCCGGACCTTCGAGGTATGTTGACAAATGCTTGGTCAACAACCGCGTGGCGAGAGGCTTGATGATGGGCATCAGTAACCCGAGCAATGTCATCCAGAAGCCCGCCTTCTTCGGATTTTCTACTTCGGTGATGATCTTTGTTTTCGCCTTCGCTCGGCCAGCCTTCGAAAGCGGATTGACGTATACCTTCTTCTGGCGTGCCGGCAACAGTGAAATTGCCCCGCCAGTAACGAGCGCCCCTGTCAACCACACCGCAACATGGTCCCGGAATGACGATTTGAGCCGGCGCGGTACATCGGACTGGTATCTCACCTGCCCGGCATGGAGGGTCATGCCGGAACGGGAACGAGCCAGTTCGGCGATCAGTTCGTCCTTACGACGCTGAGCGTCTGTGATCTTGGGGGCTTTGTTTGACTCAGCCATTCCTTGTCCTTTTTGAATTCTGCAACGGTCGCCGGGAAGCTGGCGACTTTGAAACGCGCCTTGGCAATGAGCGCCAACGCCGCGACGAGTACGAGCGAGATCACCGCGAAGCCGAGAAATACCCAGCCCCACCGGAAGCTGAACAGCGCCGCCACCGCGTACACCGCCGACATCAGCAAAAACAGCAGCCCCGTCAGCAGGAACATCACCGCGCAAACGAGCACGATGGCGAGTTTGACGTAATTCGCTCCTGCGTCTTTCGCTTCGAGGGTGAACAGTTCGAGACGCGCGTGCAAGTAACCCATCGCCGAGGCGAGAGTCAGCCGGATGCTCTCGGGCAAACCCGGCATGGTAGGGTCGGGCGACGGCTGCGGATTAGGAGACGCCATGAGAGGAGATCAGGGGCCGAAAGTGCGCGGAGAGCGTTTCCCCACGCCGCCGATTACTTGCGCAGGATCAAACCGAGAACGAAGCCTGCGCCCAGTCCCATAAGGACGGCACGCGTCGGGTTCTGGCGAACGTATTCCTCGCCGTCTTCTTGGAAGGTCCGGGCTTTGACTTTGGCATCCCCCCAAGCAGCCTCGGCCTTACCGCGCAGCTCGTCGGCCTTGGCGGAAGCTTGGGCTTTGTACTCATCAGCCTTGGCGGAAGCCTGGCCTTTGAGATCACCGAGCTTGGCGTTGGCGGCGTCGCGTAGATCGCTGGCCTTGCCTTTAAGATCGTTGACTTTGGCACTGGCCGCCGACTTGAGGTCGTCGGTGGCTTGCCCGAGGTGTTCCTGGCTCTGCTGGAGCTTCTCGTCGGCTTCGTGGGAAGAAGGAGTTTCGTCGGCCATAAAAATCAGGGAAATGAATGGGTGTTGTGCCCATAGATTCGCGAACCGCGGGCGCGGTGTGCGTATGGGTCGCCCTAAATCGCCCCTATTTTTCGCGGAAGGTAATGCGCGCCTTCGACAGGTCGTAGGGCGAGAGTTCGACGTTTACCTTGTCGCCGGGGACGATGCGGATGAAGTGCTTGCGCATCTTGCCCGAGATGTGGGCAAGTACGTTAGTGCCGTTGGGAAGATTGACCCGGAACATCGTGCCCGGAAGCACTTCTGTGACGGTGCCTTCGCTGATGATCGAGTCTTCCTTAGCCATCTTGGGAGGTCCGCATCATGCCTTGGGCGCTTTGGAAAGGCAATGATCCTCTTCACACCGACGGCGCGTCCGGCTCGAAATCTACCCAGCGCACCAGTGCGGACAGAGGCGGCAGGCCGTCTTGGTGCCAGGTCAGTGGCGGGGTTTGCATCGCGTCGAGCGGGCAGAGGCGCGATGAGCCGAGGTCTTGCGCGAGGAGCCAGTCGGCCCATCGGCGTGTGGCGGGCCACATTCCGACCGCCGACAGGAACGGCCGCACTGGCCTCAAGGCCGCGCGCAGGTCGGCGGGAAGGGGTTTGACGACGACCGTGCGATAAAGCGGCGAGGGGGTGAAC
>CAXTQD010000029.1:21862-25639 GCA_964246175.1 uncultured Chthoniobacterales bacterium
ACGCTCGTCCAGAGCGTGCAGTGGTCCGGGTCGTTGGCAGCACGGAAGCGCCACTCCTCGCGCCATGCGGCTAGCGTCGCGGAACCTCCCGGCAGCAGGGCGGAGCGCGGATGGCTCTCGTGGCGGCGCGCCATCGCGGCGGCGAGGCGTTCGGCATACGCGCAGGCGTCGCCGCGTACGTACAAGCCTTGCGGCGAGAGGCAGCCCTGTTGGTCAAAGAGCGACACCGCGCGCGCGGCGGCGGCGGCGGATCGCCCGTCCGGGTCGTCGAGGATCAACCCGAGGCTGACCCGGTGGCCGTGGGCGAGGAACGTCCGGCCGGGCGGAAAGCGGCGGCGCAAGAGGTCGACCGTTTCGTCCGAGCCGAAGACAATGAGGGCGTCGGCGCGGTCGAGCCACGCGTCAGGGAGTGTCTCGGAAAGCTCGATCTTATCGGCAAGTTCCGGCGGTAGCGCTGCGCGGAAGGCAGCCAACTCGGGCACGAGGTTGTCGGTGGGCAGCTTGCAGAGGTTGTACGAACCGAGCAGCAGCCCGCGCAGGAGGCTCTGGAGGCCAGCGTGTGGCGTGTTGCCGCTGACGACGTGCAGGATGACCGCCGGCGCAACGGCGCGCGCGAAGTGGGAGCCGTGCGGCTGGAAGCCTTCGAGGATGCTGGGGTGGCCAAGTTCGGCACGCAGGAGGCCGAGCAGATCGTCAGGCGTGACGGGGCCGAGGAGTTCACGGAAGGGCGCAGCAGCGGCGGCGAGGTGGCGGGCGCGTTCGGCGACCTCGGAGGGGTTCATGGCGCGGCAAGGTAACGTTGCCAGCGGTCGGAAGACTCGGCGACGGCCTTGAGCGTGTCGTTGCGCAGGACGAGGAACCGGCGCATGTAGCGCGTCAGAAAGAGGACCTCCGCCAAGCGTCCGAGTGGCCCGAGTGGTGCGTCGAAGTCGAACGCGTCGCGCATGACGGTGGTGTTGGCGTCCACCTCTTCAAAGAAGTGGTCGTGGTCGAAGCGCCGGAACGCCCCGCGCACCATCGAATCGCGAAAATGCCGCGGCCGGTCGTAACCGGTCGCGCGGCTGGTGAGGTGTTGCCACACACCGAAGTGCCGCGCGCGCCAGGTTACCTCGTCGCCGGGTCCGAAGAGACCGGACGTTTTCCCTGCGACGGCGCGTTCGCCAGTCTCCGCCATGGAGTCGGCGTGCAGATCGAGCGAGCGCGCGAGATCGAAGACACGTTCGAGCGGCGCGTGGATCGTCGTGACAAGTTCAATGCGCGGCATGGGAGAGCATTTCGTCTGCTGCCCGCGAACACCCCCGCGGCAGTGCCGCCGGGTCGCGTCCGAGTAACTCGAACGTCCCGCCAGCCCGGCGCACGGCGAGGTCCTGCGTCTGGATGGCGAGGACGCTGCCGACGTTGGCTAGGTCGAAGAGACGCACCGTGCCCATCTCGCCTTCCGCGACTTCGCGGCCGGTCTCCGGGTCGATGACGAGTGCCCGCGCCCACGGCGGCCCGGCGTGCGGACGACCGAGGCCACGGGTGTAGAACGGCGTCGAAAGTTCTGTCATACCGTACTCGTTGACCACGGCGTCGGCGGGCAGGCCGAGCTTTTCCTCGAACATCCTGTAAAGCTCCGCCTTTGCCAGGGTGCGGCCGGTGCCCTTGTAGCCGCCCGTCTCCATCACCACGGTGCCAACGGGTAAAGCTAGCGGCGTGGGGAGAGACTCGAACAGGTGCAAAAACGCCAGCGCCGTGCCAAGCAAAAGCAGCGGATGATCGACCGTTGCACGTGCGTGAATACCCTCTAGGTCGAGGCCGCCATCGGTGCGCAGGCCGAAGAATTGCTCACCCGCCGGCGCGAAGGCGGCGAGCGTCCCCATCATGTGCGCGAGCGATGAATGCGGGCTGTCGGCTGGGTTTGGAGTCAAAACGATCTGCGGTCGGCCCGTCGGCAGGTCGAAAAACTTCCAACCCGCGAGGATCGACGCCTCATAGAGTTCCAGTGAGCGAAAATGGTGGCTGCCGTAGCCCTCGCCCGTGGTACCGCTGGTGCGGAAGGTGCGGATGGTTTCATGTGCGAGGAAGGCACGAAGCGCAAAGTGTTTGAACACGCTCTGCGGCACAGCCGGGATGTCCTGCCAACGCGCGGGTGGAGCGTCGCCGAACTCACGGCAGTAGTTGGCGTAAGGTAAGGTGTGTTGGCGTTGGAAGGCGTGAACCTGCCGGGCCAGTGCATCGAAGGCTGCGTCGTCGGCTGTGCCGCCGGTGCGAATGGCGTCGAGGACGGCGCGTTCGAGGATGTTTTGTTCCCGGCCGCGGTCGGTCGTGCTGGCGGGTTCGAGCAGCATGGCGCAGGAATTTACCGCTAAACCGGACACACCGCAAAAACCGGCCGCGTGGCGTCCTGCCCAGATCAGTCCTTCGTCAACGCTTGCTCGACCGTTGCCTCCATCGTGCGAGCGACCGCCTTCCACGAACGCCTTGCCCACACGCGCCGCGCACGTTGGATCGCCTCCTCGTCCGCCCCGGTCGCCGCCCGCCTGCAGGCCGCGACGAATTCCTCCGGCGTCTCCGCCAGCGCCACCCCGGCGAACTCGTCCCCGCGTGCCTCCGGCAGAGCCGTGCACACCACCGGACGGCCAGCCAGGAGATATTCGCCGAGCTTGGTGGGGCGGTGCAGGCGCGTCTGGTCATTCACCGCAAACGGCGCGATGCACACCTGGAAGCCGAACAGGTAATCCGGCATCTCCCCGTAGGGACGGCGGCCAAGCCAGAAGATATTCTCCCGCCGCGGCAATCCCTCTGGGTTGACCCCCACCACCGGACCAACGAAGACGAGGCTCCAGTTCGGGTCGGCGTCCGCTACGGCGGCGATGAGGCCGTAGTCGAGGCGTTCATCCACCGCTCCCATGAAGCCCAACACTGGTCGGGGCACGAAGTTCATGTCGTTGGGCACCGCTACCCGGCGCGAGCGGGTACGCGCGAAGTGCTTGGTTTCCGCGCCAGCCGGCAGGTACAGGCTGCCGGGCGCGAGCGCGTGGGCTCCTTCGCTGGCGGTGAACACAGCGTCCACCCGCGCGGCGAGCCCCGCGTCGGGCACGCGGTCGGCGGAGTCGTAGACCGTCACGCGAACGTTGGGTGGGAGGTCTGCGTAGATGTCGGCGGCGTTCGGGTTCCCGCCGTACCAGCGCACTGCGCCGTCGAAGTTTCCGGCGAGGGGCGGCTCCGCCAATGCCTCGGCCAGCAATCGGCGGCACTCGCGCTGGGCGGTCTTCGGGTCGTGCTCCAACGCGGCGGGCAGGTGCAGGCTCAGGCCGTAGTAGTTTGGGAACGACGGGTGGAAGTGCAGCCCGGCGCGGGGGTGGTCCTCGCTCTCGCTCCACTGTGGTTCCTCGACGTAGAGGACGCGATGGCGGCGCTGGAGTTCCTGGAGGAGGTGCTCGTTGCGCCCGGGGAGTTGGTGGTGCCGCGGCGGTGCGCCGAAGGCGACAATCGGCCAGCCGAGTCTGGCCGGACCGGCCGCCTGCCGGAACGCCTCGCGGGCCCGGCGGCGTTCGCGCTGCCCGTCGGTTTCGACCAGCGGGCCGGCGGCTTCGTCGCCGCCCTCGATGAGCGCCTTGTACGCGTCGCGCAAGCCGGTGGGGTGGCGCTCCAGCTTCCCGCCAGGGCCGCGTTCGAGCCGGTAGATGCCAACGGGGTGAATGTGGCCGGTCTGGTGCAGGAGCGCGCCGTCCCAGTCGAGGTGGTCCACGGCCGGCCACCAAGTGTAGCCGACCATGGGGAAGCCCTCCGCGC
>CAXTQD010000030.1:0-8494 GCA_964246175.1 uncultured Chthoniobacterales bacterium
TGGCTCCAGCGGTAGGATTCGAACCTACGACCAGGCGATTAACAGTCGCCCGCTCTACCACTGAGCTACGCTGGAAAGACAAACGGCAAACCAAGTTAGGGCAGGCGTGAACCCCCTTGCTTTGTTTCCGCACGGACAGTGACACCACACCCCCATGTGCGCAAGGGAGAAATGCACGCCCTTTGCGCGCAGGCTTCACGGTAGGACGTTCACCCCGAACGGCGCATAAACGCTCGTCCCTCCCACCGAGATTTGGCAATACAATCGCAGAAACCCCGGCTTCGCAGGATAGATCTGGAATCCCAAAGCTGGCCCCCCGTGCGCGGAAACGTCTTCCACGTCTGGACCCGCCGGGTGTAAATGCACCATGGTGCGTCCGTCGTCATAAAACCCGACCAAGTGCGCGAAAGCGTTCATCACCGGTTCGAGTCGGTGGGTAGGCTGGCCATCTGCTTCAGCCACTGTGACCTTCAAGGCCTGTGCCCGACCCACATGCAGCGTTGTCCCGGCGGCTTCTCCCGTTGTCATTCGAAACCGTAGACCGCCTGCTTCAACTTCGGCACTGGTCTCTCGCCGGATTGCTGTTGAAGTGTGTCCATCCGCTGCATCGGGGAGGTCTGCGGCAATATATTCTTGGATGCCTGTCACCGCTGGTACCACATCGGCGTAGACCCGGTAGGCGGAAGTCCTACGCGGCTCGAAGGTGAACTCGTATTCTCCTGGCGTCCCAGTCCCCGTTGGATGTTCGTGTTGATAGTCCTCCAACGCTGGGTCGATGATCAACAAGTGAATGCGCTGGGTGTGCGCCACCAACAGGTCGCTGTCCATCACCGGCGTCCCGTTTCTCCACGCCAAACGCACCCTGACCCGCAGCCGCTGCCCGGCCATTGGAGGAGCGTCGGCCTTCGCCGTCATGGACATGGAAGGTTCTCCCAGCGGCGCCGCGTACACGAAGCTGTAGGGAATGGGACGGGGCTTCAACGCCATGCCACATTTCGGACACACCGAGCCAGCGGCTAAGTTCAATACCTCGGGGTGCATCGGACAGAAGAGCACTTCGGCCTGCACGGTTCGCGCATTCTCTCCAGCCGCCAAGGCAGCGAAAGCCGCATGCCATTTCGCCAACGCCGCGCCTGCGCTGGTGCGGTCCCCGGCTACGCACGCTTGCGCGAGCGAGTTGATCGCCGCGCCGGCCCGGACGGTGTCGACCGCCCTTTGCTGCCCTTTGGCGGTGGGTTCTGCCAAGCGGGCCAGTAGCCGCAGCGACGGGGAACAAAGCGACGCTTGGTCGGGAACCTCTTCCAGCCTCCCTTCGGTCATCAAGCGGTCGAGGTTCGCGGAGGCGAGTCGCAAGACATTCCAGGCCTCCGGGGCGGATTGCGGATTGAGTACACCTTCGGGCACCGGGACGTGTCCCCGCAGCCCGCTCGGCAGCCAAGCGACGTTTACGAAAGCCACCAACCACGCCACCCGCCAGCAGCTTCTAGCGCACCACGATATCATCGGCGGTTCCCATGATCTTGTCTGGCCCGGCCGAGTGGATCTCCATCACGTCCCGGCTCAACTGGTGGAAGAAGTACGGCGTGCCCCAATCATCGACCAACTCGCCCCGTTGGTTGAGTTCAAAACCCTCCGGCGGACCCAGCACAGCCTGCCGCGGATTCTTGCCCATCACGGCGGCCATGATTTCGGCGTTTGTGCCCACGGGATTTTCGCCGGTCAGCGTGTGGAAATCAGTGATCATCCGGCGCACGCGGATCGCATTAACCGAGGCGCCGTCCGAACGCTTCTCGACTGGGGCGGCTGTGTCCAGGGCAGCGGCGGTGGGCGCTACGCGGGGGGCGGTCACTGCGGACGTGGATGGACTTCCGACCGCCGGAGCAGGGGACAGGATCGGCGTCGCCAACGAGGAGGGCGGCGCGCTAGGCGGTAGGCCGCCGGGTACGGTCGAAGCGAATGGCGTCGGGACAGCAGGCGCGGCGGGGTTCCGATCGGCCGTGGGGTTGCCCGCAGAAGGCGGAGACGTGGTACGGGAATGAAGTGCCCACCAAACTGGCAAGACTGCCAAGAACAACAGCAGGATCGCCGTGGGCGGCTGTCGCGGTTTCATCGTACAAAGACGCTCGCGCTCCGTCGCTTCTTCATAGGAAGCTGAGGCAAGGCGACGAGAATCGCCCGAGGTTCGGGAACACCGTCGGCATGTGCGTGCTGTCCACGCCGAACCACTTCGCCATCGTCGCCGCGTACTGGTCCACGGCCGTCGTCGGGATCCAGCGGCCCGTGCTCGTGTCGTCTGGCCCACCGACGGTCAAGGTCGGCCAGGTGCCATACGTGCGCTGCCCCTTCACCGCGCCGCCGATCACCATGTGGTGGCTGCCCCAGCCATGGTCGCTGCCGAGGCTGTTACTCGGGAAGGTCCGGCCGAAATCGCTCACCGTGAACGACGTGACGCGCTGGTCGAACGCCGCGTCGCCGTACGTCGTGCCGATCTGCGTCATGGCGCCCTGGAACGCGTTGATGCTCTGGCTGAGTTCGGCGAAGAGGTTGGCCTGTGCGCCGATGATGACCTTCGCGTTGTTGGTCGTCGTCGAGCCGGCGTTACCCGTCTGGCCGGTGTGCAGATCGTAGCCGCCGACCTGCACGAAGAAAATCTGCCGCTTCATGCCGAGGCCCGAAGAAGTCGCGCTCGCGCGGTAGCCCGCCTCGATGATCTTGGCGACCATCTTGAGTTGCGACATGAGGCTGGAGGTAAACGTCCCGCCGCCGTTGGGCACGGTCAGCGTCATCGGGAACGTCGTGGCCGCGTTCCAGTACGACGACATGGGGCTGGCGTTGAGCGCGGTTGTCAGGCCGGTGCCGCTGGCGAGTGCGTGTTCGAGCGCCTGCGAATAGTTGGACATGAGCATATTCTGCTGCACGTCGTCGATGCCGAGGATGCTGGTGAGTGTGTTCGTGCGTGCGGTCTGCGCGGTGCTCGGGCCGAGGTTGGTGGTGAGCGACACCACGCCGCTGCTGTTCACGGCGTACTGCTGCACGATGCCACCGACCTCGAAGGTGTTCGAGCCCGCCAGGGTCACGCACATGGATAACACCGCCGTGTTACCGTTGTGCGGGTTGTAGGCGTCGAGCAAGTCAGCGCAACGTCCGCCCCAACCGGTGGTCGGCGGTTGGTCGGGCACGCTCGTCTGCCATTGCACCTGCTGGTCGGCATGCGAAAAAAGCTGCGGCGGCAATGGCACGCTGCCGGCTTGGTACTGCGCCTTGGTCACCGGGTAAACCAGCGTGCCGACGTTGAAGACCGGCGCCATCTTGCCCGCGTTGAAGAGCGCCTGCAACTCAGGGCACGCCGGGTGGATGCCGTAGGTGTGGCCGTCGCTCGATAGGGAGTTGAGCGCGAGCGCTGTGGCCCCCGAACCGTCCACGTTGGGCAGCGCGAGGGCGGCCGTGCGGATGGCGGCGTAGTTGGCGTACTCGGCGGGGAGGGTTGGGATGAAGAGGTTGTTCGAATCGTTGCCTCCGTTGAGGAAGATGCACACGAGCGCCTTGTAGTCGCTGATGCCTGAGGACTGCGCCATCGCCGCGTTGATGAAGCGCAGGTCGCGGATCGTGTTCGTCAACGCCGCCGTGCCGACCGCCGCGCACAGGCCTTGGCGGATGAACGTGCGCCGCGAGAGGTGGCGCAAATCTGAGCGAAGATCGTCGTCGGTTCGCTTGGGCATGAGGGAAGGGAAGTTCGCGGTTATTTCTGCACGGCGTACTCGGGCGACGCCAGGATGAGCTGGACGGCGGTGCGCACCTTGTCGCGCGCGCTGGTGGTCGGCAGCGTCGGCGCGGCGGGCGGCACGGTCGTGGTGCCGGTGGCGGTCTGGGTCGGCGGGAAGTACGTCGCGTTGTTGAGCAGCGTCGCGATCGCGTCCTTGGTGGCCGGCGTCATGGTGCCGCCGGTCAGCAGGTTGTTGAGCTTGGTGACGAGCGCGGTGGCGTCCACGGTGGTAGTCGTGACGGCGGTGACCTTCGTGCCGCTGGTCGTCGAGGTCGTGCTGACGCTGACGTACGGCGCACCCATGAACGGACTCAGATCGAAGTTGATCGCGCCGGACCTGAAGTTGCTCAATCCCGTCGTGTTGCCCGAGGACAGGATCATGGAATTGACCGTGTTGGTCAGCGTCATGATGTTAGAATCCGTCGTCAACTGGAACTCGGGCGTCGTCACGTTGGCGGCCGCCAGCGTGCCGGGGAACTGGTAATCGGGGTAGAAAAAGTTAAACACGGTCGGCGCGTCCAGCGGGGTCTGCACAATGGCGGAGTTCGTGTTGCCCATGTCGAACTTGCCCCCCGGCAAAGCCACGTTACCCGAGCGCGTGATGGGCGGTGTCGCCAGCGGGAAGGCCGTGATCGTACCGATACTCGTCTCCGTGTTGTACTTCGTGGAGGTGGCGACCGTGAAGTGGCGTTCGTCGACCACGCTGGCAACGGTCCACTCGGAATCCGTCAACTGCTTGCCCGCGGGCCACGCCATCCAGAGGCGGTCGCCGACGTTGAGGTTGTGGTTGGTGAACGAAGCGACCGTGATCGTGCTTGCCGTCACGCCGCTCGGGTTGGTGATGGTGTCGTAGGCGCTGAACTTCGGCACGACCACCGTGCCGCTGATAGCGGCCGTCGGCGCCGTTCCCTTCGTAGTGATCGTGAAAGACGAAGAGGTCGGCACGGTCGCCACCGTGTAGATGCCATCCGCCACGCTGCCGCCGGTCGCCGAGATGAACTTGAGGTACGCCTCGCCGCCTACCGCCGGGCCGCCGGTGTTGACGATCAGCGTGTTGGAACCGGCCGCCTGGGTGAAGGAAACGCTCGCCAAGCTCTGCGCGTTGACGGTGAAGGTCTTCGTGTCCGGGACAGAAACAACCGAGTAGCTACCCGAAGACGGGTTGGTGCCCGGGCTTGCGCCGGCGTTGACGCTGAAGTCCAGCCACGCGTTGTCGCCCGCCGTGTAGTGGTGCGGATTTGCCGTCGAGATCGTCATGCCGATGCCGCCGGTCTCGTTGTAGGTGCCGGTGTTGTCGCCGAAGGGGAACGTGCGCGCCGGACCGGTGATACGTAGGATCGGTTCGCGCTGCTTGCCGGCGGTGGCGGAAGCGAGCGCCAGGGAAACGTTGCGAGCCTCGCCGTCGAGCAGGATGGCCTTGACGACCGCCGCCAGGTTACCGCGGACGTGCGCGGACGTGCCGTCGTCGTTGAACACCGCCACGATGCGCTGGAGGTAACCCGGTGTCGGGTTGCTCTCGACGAGCCGCTGGATCAACTGCCGGCAGACGTAAGGACCGGTGTTGGGATGGTAGAAGATACTGTCCAACGCGCTCTCTAGGTCGCCCAAGCAGTAGCTGTCGTAAGCCGCCGTCGTGGTGTCCGCCTGCGAGCCAGCCATGGCGCTGGCGGTCATGCTGTATCCGGTCGCCGGCGGTAAAACGACGTTGTCCAAGAGCGTCTTGGTCCCGAGTTCGTGGTAGCCTTTGACCATCGTCATTGGGTCGATCCAGTCGGTCGCCGGGTAGAAGTTGGTGGGAAGCTGACCGCTGGTCTGTAACGCTTGGTGCCATGTCCAGCCGGTGAAAACCCGCGCGAAGCCGTTGGTGATGACGCTCTGGTCGTAAGTCGGCATCGGGTCGCCGTGCGAGTCGAGCACAAGCGAACCGTCAGGCCACAGGCGGTTGAGCCCGACCGTGAAAAGCTGCATGATCTCGCGGGCGTAGTTCTCGTTGGGATGGTAGCCGCTGGCGAGGTTGCCTTTCTGGTTGCCCTGCATGTTCAGCCAGTAACCCATCACCGGGTGCAGCGTGGCGGCCTTGAGCACATCGCGGAAGTTGCCGAAGGCATTGTCCGAGAGCGTGTCGTAGTACGACGCGAGAGCGGTGGGCGTGCCGCCGATGGTGGCGTTGGTGTCGGAGACGACGAGGATCTGGCTGAGCGCGAAAGCGATCCGCTGGCGGAGTTGGTCCTTGCCGGTGACGGCCTCGCGCCACCAGGCGTTGTCCACGGGCGAGCTGGAGAGAAACGCACTCGCCGTGAGCGAAATCTGCCGTTGCACGTCGGGCACGAGATGAGCGGCCGGCGTGGCGACCTGGGCATTGATCCACGCCGCATAGCCGCCGGACCGGACGGCGGCGAGGTCGGACGGCGACGCGCCAAAGGCCGCCTGGTTGAGGAAGCGTGCCGCGCCGGCGTCCGTGCCGCTGTCATCGGTGTAACCGGGATCGGCGACGGCCACCGGGGCGATCTGCGACCCGTTGATGGCCGCCAGGAAGCCGCGAATTTCGCCGCCCGGATAATCAACGGTGTGGACGTTGAAATACAGTCGTCCCTGTTGCAGCGCCGTGACGATTTGCGGGGCGGTGTACGCGCCGACACCGACGATGTTCCAGAGGTAGCCGCCGTCGCTGGTCTTGAGTTCGGGGTGGAACTTGTCCACATCGTCGAGGTCGAACACGATGGGTCCGCTGCCGGTGGCGTCGGGGGCGATGTGGATGTGGTACGCCGTGCGCGGGGAGGAAAGTCCGCCGTAGTTGAAGTGCAGCACCGCTTGGGCGTTGCCGGGCAACACGCGCAGGTTCGCCGACCCTGTGGCGCTGCTCGACGCCGTGCCTTGGGGCGAAAGGTTGGTGACGTAGAGGGTGCTGCCGTCCGAAACCGCCGCGGGCGGGTAGTCGTAGACCGACAACGGGTAGCCACCAAGCACCCCGCCGCCGACCGACGAGCCGCCACCGGTGGAACTGCCGGAGGTCGCCGGGACCGTCGCCAGCCCATTCGCGTCGAGGGTCCAGGCGACGGCGACATTCTGCGTGGTCGCGCCAGCGCCGACGTTGTGCAGCACTTCGTAATAGTAGCGCTGGCCCGCCGTGAGCGCCAACCAGGGCGAACGCTGGTTCGTCTGCGAAGGGTTACCCGACCACGACTCCACGCCGGTGCCGGGCTCGCCGACGGCGGCGCGGCGAGTGAGGGTGGCAGCTTCGTCGCTGTCGGCGATCCAGAGTTCGGCCGCGTTGTTAGCCGCCAGCCAGAAATGGTAGTTGCCGGTCGTCGGCACGGTCAAGTAGCCGCGCAGGCGCTCGACGGTATGATCGGGGTAGACGGCGTTGTCTTCCAGGTTGACGAGGTTGGTGTCGGTCGAGCTTGGGGTAGCGTTCCTGACCGCGTCGCCGAGAATCGAAAAATTTGCGCCGCTGAACAGTTCCCGCGTCACGCCCGTGCCGGCGGCGAGAACCTGGATCGTGAGGTTGGCGGCGCCTGTGCCGAAAGAATTAGCAGCCGTCAACGCAACCGTGTACGTGCCTGCTGTCGTCGGTGTGCCGCTGATGACGCCGGTGGACGCATTGAGCGTGAGGCCCGGCGGGAGCACGCCGCCGTTGGCAGCCACGGCGTAGGTGGCCGAGGTAGTGCCGGCAGCCGTCGCGGCGACCGTGAAGCTGAAAGGCTGTCCCACGAAGGCGACGACCGACCCGTTGCTGACGATGCTGGGCGGTGCGTCGGTGACTGTGTCGGGGTAGAGCCGGTCCGCTGGGATGATTTGCTTGACCTGGCTGTTGCTGTACCAATAAAGCATCGCCGTCGCCGAGCCGGTGGCTTGATAGTACTCCATCTTAATGTCGTAGAGGACACCCGCCTGGAGGTCTATGGAGGCGATCCGGTCGGCCGATTGGTAGACCCAACTGTCGATGAGAAGCTGGCCGTTGACCCAGAGCTTTACCCCGTCATCGGCTTTGACATCGAAATAATACGTTTCCGAGTACTGCGGCTGCACCTGACCGGCCCACCGTGCGGTGTAGTAAGTGGCAGCCGCCGCGAATGGACTACCTGGTCCGGTGGTAGTCCAGGTAAAATTAACGCTTGGGTCGAGGCGGGTGATCTTGAGGTTGGCGGGTAGAAAGAGGTTTGCGGAGTAGGTGCCGATGCTGCTCTTATAAGTAGTGTCGTCGAAATAGTAGCCGGTCAGACCGGTGCCATTGGCGTTGCTCGCCGGAGCGATGATGATGCTGGCCGAGGTGTTGTTCGCAGCGAGTGCGTAGGTGTCGCCTGTCGGGACGTAGGCGGTGGCGGCGACGCTCGTGCGCAACGCTGGGTTAGGCAGCGGCGAGAGCGTGAGGGTGACGCTGCCGACCTTCGGCGCGAACGTCACGGAAGCCGGCATCGCGGAGTAGTCGGTGTCCGCCACGGCGGTGCCGGTCCACACGAGCGGAACGGTCAGGGCAGCGAAGTGCAGCGTGCCACCGCGCGAGATTGTGACCGTGCCTACGTCAGTCGCGGCGGTGGCAGCGTTGGGAGGCTGGGTGGCCGAAGCCTTGGTGGCAGTGACGCAGATAACGTTCTCGCCCGCGAGATCGGCGGCGAGGGTGGCATGATCGTCGAGAGTTGCGCCGTGGGTGTGGGCGGTGGAAGGATCGAGGCCGACGGCGAGTTCGGCCCAGTCGCTGATGCCGTCGCCATCGGTGTCGACATCCTGCAC
>CAXTQD010000030.1:8504-18735 GCA_964246175.1 uncultured Chthoniobacterales bacterium
ACGCAAGGTGGTCAGCGTCTTGGTCGTGCCATCACCGGTGATCTGCACCGCGGGCGACACCGTCGTCCAACCAGACGGATCGGCGAGGTTGGCGGAGGTTTGGAGGACGTAAACCTTCCCAGCTACCGTAGGCACGGACAAGGTAACGGTGGTGTCGTTGAGAGCCGTGGCGGTGACAGCCAAGCACGACACTGCGTTGAAAGGGTTGGTGCCGGCGGCAAGTTCCGCGCCGTTGGACACGCCGTCGCCGTCGTCGTCAGCGGCCAGCCAGGCGGGGTCGTTGGCTTGGGCGTCGGTGACGCCGTAGAGCATCTTCCAAACAGCCGTGTTCATCCCGGCGTCGACCTGCGCGTGCGCCGTACGCGTAGCCAGACCCACTACGGACGCGAGAAGAGCCAACCAGACCCGACGGAGCAGACGAGAGTTCATATCAAAATCCATGGTCATGGGCAACAGATAGAACCGACAAACAACTAGCCACACGACGATTTGGGTACCGCGGTTGCCGCGGGCAAGAAGCTCCGAAGTTCTCGGCGCGCAGCATGGTTACGAGTTGCGACAAAGTGATAGAAATTCGCTGCAAGTACATCGTGTTTAGGGGTGGAGATGCACGTCGAGCGGCCTCGCCGGATGATGGCAGACCTCGTGCCCCACCCAGCGGAGCTTACCGAAGCATAAACTCTGCCCCGAAAGTTGAGTTGCTTACGGGACAAAGAGACAAAATTTCAGCGCCACGCCGGACGCGTCTACTCTGCCTCCTTGAGGCTCATAAATGCAAAACAGCCGCAGGGAGAACCCTGCGGCTGTTGCACGAAGAAGTGTGCCGACTTAGGCGTTACGCTTGCGTCGCTGCAACGTCCATCCCAGACCAGCAAGTGCGATCCCGCCAAGCATCAAGGAAGAGGGCTCAGGCACGGGCAAAGCAGTATAAAAAGCCGATGTGGTGCCACCAAGCCACGTGAGTCCGGTCTGGTCCAAAGAGGTCTGGACCGTCGGCCCCGGCGTCGCCGGCGTTTGCCACAGCCACAAGGCGTCGGACGCGGCGTTGTAGTACGTAGCGGTCGATAATGCTGTGCTGTTGTAGAATTGGATGGCGAGGGGCATGCCAGCAGTGGGTAAGTTATTCCCAGTGGTGGTACTGTTGCTCGCGAACGATAGGATCAACGCAAAGGTGCCGTCGGCGCCTGCTCCGTTAGCGGGCGCATCACCAATGGAGGTGTAGGTGTATGCCGAGTTCGCACTCTGAGCGCCGGTCAGTGGGACAAACGTCCCGGAAAAAGGACTCGCAACAGTCGCACTGCTGTAATAACCCAATCGCAAAACCGCGCCGTCCCCCAGGGTGGCAGCAGCCCCGGCTGTCAACGCATTCGTCAGCGCAGCGTTGGAATACAGCAGATGAGTACCGGAGTCTAAGCTCACCGTCGTTTGTTGAGCCGCAACATGGCGAGACGCACAGACTAGGATGATCGCCGCAATGGCCACGACGCGGGCGACCTGTTGGATGGTTCGCATAGTTACTAGGTAAAAACCGACTGGTTACAACGTGTATGGCAGCGCCTGAGTTAAGGTTCCGGTGGTACCAGACGCCGTGCTCTTGCGCACTACAAACATCGCCGAGCCAGTCGGAATGGCTTTCGAGTCCTGAGCGCCCAGCAGGCCTGAGGCCTTCCAGTTCGATCCATTATAGTAGTAGACGACCCAAGAACTGCCATTCCAGATGTAAACGTTATCAGCCACATCGGAGGTGGCGCCACTCTGCCAGTTTGGCAAGTTCTGAAAACCAATTGCAGTCAGGGTGGTGTCAGCAGGGAAGCGATTGGACAGGAAAGTGGAAGCGGGACCGAACAAATCGGAGCGTTCCGTGACCGAGGGAACAGTGCCGACAAAGGTCAACGTCAACGCCGCTGTGGACCGACGCACCAAGAAGAGACCCTCATCTGGATAAATCACGGTGGCGTTTTGGTTGGCGAGCGAACCGGAGAGTTTCCAGTTGGTGCCGTTATGGTAGTAAACGCTGAACCCCGACCCGTTCCAGAGGTAGACATTATCGGCCACGTCAGAGGTCGCACCGGCTTGGAAAGACACTGAACTGGTGCCGAAGAGACTGCCAAAAGTGGCGGCAGGCAAAATCTCAAAGGTATCCGCAGCCGCTGCTACCGCAGTCAGGTCATATCCGCGAGAAACAACGGTCACCTGGCTCGGGGTGTTAGACGAAATTAAGAAATACCGGCCGCCGCTGCTGCCAGATTTAAAGTGGACCAAGTAGGGCGCGCCGCTCTGCGCGAATTGATTTGCCGTCCAAGCGGCAGAAGAGACGGAGAACTGCGTTGAGCTATCGATGGAACTCACAGCCGCCGCATACGCCGCCGGTTGGTAGAAGGGGACTGACAACACCTGTGAGGAGGGCGTGCTAGAATTCGTCGCCGGAGTGACCGTCACAGTGGTGAATCCAACTGGGACCGTGGCCGCGGTCGCGGTCGTCGAGGTATCGGAAGTCACCGGACCGATCCCGGTCGTCACCGGCTTGACCGTCGTGGGGCGCACGCTGTGAGCGGTTTGGGCCTGCGAGGACGCGACGAGGGCCGCGCCGGTCAACAAAGTGAGGGGAAGAACGTGTCGAAGAGTCATTTGGATCGGGTCAACTCTGATTTGAGGTGGCAAGCTATCGCAGATTGCTTCGGGAAAAACAAGCGTTTTCAGAGCGTAATTCGTGCCATGGACAACCTTTTTGTAGACGGATTGTAAGATCGATGCGCAAAGGATTTTGGCGGGCTTTCGTGGTAAGCTAAAGCCGTGCGAATTCTTCGCGCCACGTCTCCTTTTCTCCTGCTGATGACCTCGTTCCTCCCCTCCGTAGCCGGCGCGACGGTCCTTCAGGACCTTCCTTACGTCCGCGGTGGCAGTGCGGAGCAATGCCTGGACCTCGTCCTGCCCGTGCCGCCGGACCCGTCCCGCCCGGCCGCTCCGCTGATCGTATGGATTCACGGCGGCAGCTGGGACCATGGTTCCTACCACCAGAACCCGGCTGCCACTATGGCCGCGCGGGGTTACGCGGTGGCCAGCATCGGATACCGACTCAGTTCCCAGGCCAAGTACCCCGCGCAGATCGAGGATTGCCGGGCGGCCGTCCGTTGGCTGCGCGCTCACGCGGCAGAATACAACCTCGATCCAGAACGGATCGGCGTCTGGGGAGCATCGGCTGGCGGGCACCTCGCAGCCTTGCTCGGCACGGCGGCAGAAGAAAAGCGCTTCGATGTAGGCGAGAACCTCGACCAGTCCGCCGCGGTGCAGTGCGTCATCGACAGCTTCGGTCCATCCGACCTGCTGCACTGGGGCGATCCGCCGCTAACGGCCGTGCTCGACACGCCCGACACCGCGGTGGCCCGCTTGCTCGGCGGCCGGGTGCGTGACCATGCCGAACTTGCGCGGCTCGCCAGCCCGGTCAGCTTCGTGGATCGCCGTTCCGCGCCGTTCTTGATCATGCACGGTCAGAACGACCCCATCGTCCCTGTGCAACAGAGTGTCGTGCTCGACGCCGCTCTCCGCCGGGCCGGGGTGGAGAGCACGCTGGTCATCGTCCCCGGAGCAGGCCACGGCGGATCGGTGCTCGCCGACGGACGCCACCTCGTGCAAATGGCCGCCTTCATGGACCGTCACCTGCGGAAGTGAAGGCATGCCGTTTCCCTTTACCTCGCCTCCGGCACAGGTTATGCGTTGAATGGGTCCTGATGCCATGATCTTCCCCGCTGCTACCGTCTGGAAGACCGCCTTGCTTTACACGGCGGTTTGCCTCTCGGCAGCCTTGTCCCTTGCCCGCGCGCAGGACCCTTATTCTAGCAGCACGGACTTCGCCCGCTACGCCGAGCGCCTGCGCAGCAACGCCGTCGGCCAGATGCAGCCGCCGACCACGCTGCCAGTCAACCCCTACAACACGAGCCTGCCTCCCGGCGCGCCTTTCAATCCCGCGGTGCCGTACCCGTGGAAGACCGAGATTGTCACCACGATCTTTTGGGTGGGCGAACCTGCCGGCACCAACAACCCGGTCAACAACGTCTCCTCCTCTTGGGACCACGATTGGGCGCTGAACTTCGGTGGCCTCGACGACCCCGATCCGGCCAACCGGCGCAACTTCATCCCGCTCAAATTTGTCCCGCGGCTGAACCCCTTCTACTGTGCGCTGCCCTACAACGATGTGACCCGCGGTTCGACCAAGCCGGAGTCGCGGCTCGTCATTCCCTGGTACGAGAACGCCTTCGTGGAAGAAGGCCGCAGCGTGTGCCGGGACCGCTGGATCGCTATCCGCAACCCGCGCAACGGCCGCATTTGCTTCGCGCAATGGAGCGACTGCGGGCCGTTCCGCACGGATCATTGGCAGTACGTCTTCGGCCCAGAAAGGCCCCGGCCGAACCTGAACCAGGGCGCGGGTCTGGACGTGTCGCCGGCGATACGTGATTACCTGGAACTCGGTGGCAAGGACACGACGGACTGGCGCTTCGTAGAATTTCGCGACGTGCCGCGTGGGCCGTGGGCGCTCTACGGCGCGAACAACACCTTCGTCCAACAGGGCCACGGACCGGTCGACCGTGTCGTGAGCGCGACGGCAAGCGCGCCGGCGCCCGCCGCGGCGTCGGGTCCGACGGTGCAAACCTCCAGCGGTCCGCAGGTGACCGTGCATTGATCGGCGGCGGCCATTTTGTTCGACAGGATGCGCCTCGCTCACGGCCGGCACCTTGCCTATCGCCTCGACGCTGCCGTGGATGTGGCCTGGCGCGAGCAGGTATCGGCGGTGCGGGATCGAGTTTGCCGGCCCGGTGAGGAACTCGGGCTCGGCCTCCGCTTCGACGGACCGGCCGCGCGAGAGTTGCTGTCACCCGGTCCGCTGGCGGAGTTCCGGCGCTGGTTGGCAGCGGAACGCTTCTACGTATGCACGCTGGACGAACCACCCGCGGACTGGACCCGGCCCGAAACTCTCGCCCATGCCTGCCGCCTGCTCGATGGCCTCGGCGAACTCTTGCCGGAGGGCGTGGACGGCAGCGTCAGCTTCTCCTTGACCGCAACGCACCGGGCAGAGGCTGACCTCCAGGCGATCTACGCTAACCTGATCCACGCCGCAGTTCACGCCGCGGAGGTCAGCGGGTGTGCGGGCCGGCGAGTGCGTCTTGCACTGGCGGTGGAAACCGTCCGGTTCCTGGAACCGCTTGTCGACACGTTCCCGGACCAGTTCGGTGCGTGCCTCGACGTAAACTGCACCGAGGAACCGGCAGTGGCGTTGGCGGCGTTCGAACGCGCGGAAATCCCGGTGGTGAAGACCCGTCTGGGCGGTTCATCGCGCGTTGATGACGTGCTCAATTGGCTGGCAGTCGACCCTTCGCGCTGCTCTGACCTCGAAGTCGTCAGCCGCCTTGACGACGCCCCGGAGAACTATCTGCGTGCCCTCGAAGGCCTCATCGAGCGCGCCCTCGCCTGAGTTCCTGTGAATGATACATTTTCTCGCTGGTGGAGCCTGCCGCTGGTCTGGTCGCACTGCTTGGCAGGCACCTGGCTGGGCGGCGCTTTGCCGGGTGCGGAACGTTGGGATCGTCTGACGATCCTGCTGCTCGGCGCGAGCACGCTTTCCCTGACGGCGGGGTTCCTGGCCGGAGCGCGGTTCACGCAGTTTGCGCTGCCGCTTCTGCTGTACCCGCTGGCGACCGCGGTGTCGAACCAGCCGGCACTGGCCGTGGCGGTGGGTGAGGGGACCTTGCTAGCTTTGTATCTGGTGGGCTCGGACCTCGTCGCCCGCGGTGAGCGAGTACGCATGGCCTGGCTTTTGGTTGTCCTGGCGGTGATCGTCAACGCGGCGCTGGCGGCGCGCTTCGGGCCGCGGAACCTCATCATAGTGGTGCTGCCGGCCTTCTGGCTGGGGCGGATTGCCTTCGCTCGGACGCTCCCACTCGGTCTCACCCGGGAAGCGGCGCTGGGAGTGGGGAGCGCCCTAGTGGACCTGAGCGCCGTGGCAGCCTGCACGGTGTCTTTGCCGTGGCTGGGATGGTTTGCCATCCTGTTTGCGCTCGCGCTGGTTCTCGCGCGGCTTCGGCCGCCGCCGTGACGCGGAAAAGGTTGGACGACGCTCGCCGGAACGGTTCATATCCGCATGTTCCGGCGCTGCCTCCATGATCCGCATCTCGCTCTTCTGGATAACCTTGGCGTTCTGCGTGGCGGGGGCATCCGCGCGGGCGCAGGACATGGTGCGCGCCACGGACGCCGTCGACCGCATGACGATTACTGGCGTTTTGCCGGAGGAGTCGATCCTGCCGACCGCCCGGCCGCTGACCTCTGTGTATGGCACCGAGCAGAACATCGTGGATGTCCGCCGCGACATGAGCACGATCACGAAGGAGCAGGTCGACTTCCGACAGATCACGAGCGTCAACCAATTGGATCAGTTCGCTTCGGGGACCTACAGCGCGTCGATCTTCGGTGCGAAAGGGCTGCCGCAGATCCGCGGCGTGCCGGCCGAGATCTACCAGAACGGCTAGCGCCAGCATTATTACTTCAGCTCCTTTCCGCCGAGCTTCAACGGCGTGGAATCCATCGACGCGGTGAAGGGACCGGGCACCGCCGTGTATGGTCCGCCTTCGCATGGGCTAGGCGGGTACATGAATCTCGTGACCAAGCTGCCGTTCTTCGACGACGAGCACACGAAGCCACGACTGTATTCGGCGACTTTGTGGAGGGCGGCGGTTCGTACGGACGCACGCAGTGGCAGATCGACAACAGCGGCCCCCTGGTGCCCGGCAAACTGGCATACCGTGTGAGTTATCTTGGACGCGAGGCGGACAGCTATTATCGCAACGTCGTGGACGACGTGCAGGACGTGTTCGCGGCGTTGACCTACCTGCCGACGAAGAGCCTGCACCTGGACCTGACGAGCCAGTTCTACGAGAGCCGCTTCACGAGGACGCCGGGTTCAACCGCGTCACCCAAGACCTGATCGACAACCACCGCTACATCGCGGGGTCGTACCTGACCAGCTACGCGCCGTTCGTGGGTTTGGTCGACCCGGGATCGGATGGCTCGTACGCGAACCAGACCCTCACCCTGCACAACAACCAAGTGTTCGTATCTCCCTCGGACCCGGCGGCGGGGTCGCGCTACATGGGACAGTTGGTCACTACCTTAACCCTCAATGGGATCACAGTGAAGAACTGCACCTACGGCGAGACGCTGGAATCACGTAAGCAGTCGGCTTACGGCTACACCGAGTACGCGCCTTCTAACATCGTCTTCGAGAACCGCACGGAGTTCCAGTTCGCGGCGGACACGAGGCTGATGCGCCACCATTTCGATGCGGGCTTCAGCGTGCGCGCCGAACACACGCAGGCTTACGCGGCGTTCTTCAACGAACCTTTCTCGGTGTACGACCTCAGCGAGCGTGAGCCGACGCCGACCTTCCCGGCTCTAACCCTCTTCGGTCCCGAACGTACGATCCCCGGCAAGAACGGTTACTACGCGTCCGCCGGCTCGGGGCAGGCGGTTGTCGAGGACTACGAACAGGGTGGCGTCTTCTTGCAGGACGACGTGGAGTTTGCGCCGTGGCTGGAAGGCATCTTCGGGCTCCGTGGCGACATCCTCGCGGCGCAGTCCCGCGCGCCGGCGCTCGACCCGACGCAAGACTACCAGGAACGTGCGAACATCGACCCGACGCAGGGGCTGCCCGCCTCGCGGCGCGACACCACGCTCCTCGCGAACGAATCGTACTTTGCCAGCCTGATCTACAAGCCACGTCCGGGAGCGTCGTTTTACCTGACGTATGATCGCGTCAACGGCACCGACTCACTCAACAACCAGGGTGCGCTGCCGTTCGTACGACCGAGCGACGACTATGGGCACACGCGCGTCGTGGCGGCGTCGCTGCGGGCGTTGAGCGAACTCTACGAGGGCGGCGTGAAGGTGAGCTGGTTCCACGACACGCTGTTTGCCAGCGTCGCCGCGTACCACCAGACGCGCTCGCAACTCCAGCCGCGCGGGGGTGGGGAAGCGGCGATTGTCGCGCGGGGGGTGGACGTGGATTTCGCGTGGCAGCAGCGGCGGTGGTTTTCGGTGACCTCAAACTTCACCTGGCAAGCGGCCAACTACCGCGCTTCCACTCCGTTTTCGAAGACAGGTAACTTATCTCGACGGGTTCGCGGCCGGGTTGAACGTGGACGGCAACGCGGGGACGGGTGTGGGAAGTCCGAACTACACTTCCTTACCCAAAGGCGACTACCGGCTGCCCGACGTTCCTAGAAGTGGTCTCATAAATACCGAGCGGCTCATTTTGCCGGGCACTCCTCAGAGGGAAACGTCCGCCCAAAGTCCATCGGCAGGTATTTATGTGACCGCTTCTAATATCCTCTCCAACGCCTATGTGGTCGGTGAACTGCCCTGCGGCCTCGGGCTTGGCATCGGCCCGCAGGTAACCGGAGACGTGAACGTCAACACGCAGGGTACGCTCGTGATTCCTACCCAGGTGACCTGGAACGGCTTTGTGTACCACCGCAGAAGAACTACGAATTGCGCCTGGGCTTCTTCAATATCCTCGACGCTCGCAACTGGACGCTGCCTTCTACCCTCGCCGATAATGATTTGATCTATCCTGACGAGCCGTTCCACATGAAAGCCACCGTGAAGGTGCGTTCTTGATGCTGGCGGGGGTGACTCGGCGGGACGAGGCTTCAATCTTTTTCTAGTGTCGGCAGGTAGCGCCAGTCCACGAGGTCTTCGACCTTCACGGGCTGTGCACCGATGATTTGCCGCCACGTTCCGGCCTGCATCGTGCCGAGGTGTGAGGACTCACGGGTGAGCAGCGGCGCGAGCAGGTGCAGCGATTCGCGCAAGGACGCCGGGTTCAAATCGCCGGGATACTGTCTGCCGATGCTCGCCGCAGTGGTTTCCGGGTCGGCGAGCGCCGCACGCCAGCGCCGGAACGTGGCGACGAGGAAGCGTTCGACCGCCGCCGGGTTCTTCGCCAGGAACGCCTCGCCGACAAAAAGCACCTGCGCATAGTCCGTCCAGCCATGTTCGGCTAGTGGCAGGACGTTGACCTCCGTGCCGCGTTGAGCCAGTCGCAGCGGTTCATCCATGAGATAACCGGGAGCGGCGTCCACTTCGCCAGCGAGCAGTTCCTTGAAGTCGAAGCCCACCTGGCGCGGCGTGAACGGTCGGCTGCCGAAAACCGCCCGCAGCATGGTCTCGTCTTCCAGGCGGTGGATGCCGACTGTCCTGCCCGCGAGATCGTCCACGGTCCGTAATTTACGTTTCTCGAGGCTGATCAACACGACCGGCGATGCCTGGAACATCGTCGCCACGGCGCGGATCGGCCGACCGTGTGCCCGCGCAATGACAAGGGTACGCGCCTCCGACGTGCCGACGGTGCCGTCGTCCTCCGCGACCACGTCCACATAGGGCCGCCGGAAGCCGTTTGCGCGGATCGCCACCGACAAGCCCGCTTCTCGGTACCAGCCGCGCTCCTGGGCGACGAGCAGGCCGGCGAATCGCACGCCGGGCTTCCAGTCAAGCTGCACGGTGATCGGCACGGGTTCCTTCGCGGGCGGCGCCGCAAACAACCAAAAGAAAGCACACTCCCAACGCCGCGGCGCTGCGAATCAAACGACACATTCCATGACGACCCCGCATCTGTTCAGTGAATTTCAGCTCAAGGATATCACCCTGCGCAACCGGATCGGCGTCTCGCCGATGTGCATGTATTCGTCCGACGACGGCGTGGCGAACGACTGGCACATGGTCCACCTCGGCTCGCGCGCGGTCGGCGGCGCGGGGCTCGTGATCTGCGAGGCCACGGCCGTGACGCCCCAAGGCCGCATCTCGCCGCAGGACGCCGGCCTGTGGAACGACACCCAGATCGAGCCTCTTGCGCGCGTCAACCGCTTCATCGCCGAACACGGTGCGGTCCCCGGCGTGCAGCTCGCCCATGCCGGCCGCAAGGCGAGCACCCAGCGTCCGTGGGACGGCCACGGGCAGGTGCCCGACGACGCCGGCGGCTGGCTGCCGGTCGGTCCGAGCGCCGCCGCCTTTGACCCGGAGCACGAACGGACCCCGCACGAACTCACCCGCGAGGAAATCGCTGGGATCGTCGATGCGTTCCGCGCCGCGACGGTGCGCGCGCAGGCGGCTGGTTACCGCTGGGTGGAAATTCACGCCGCGCACGGCTACCTGGCGCACGAGTTCCTCTCGCCCTTGTCCAACCAGC
>CAXTQD010000030.1:18745-25387 GCA_964246175.1 uncultured Chthoniobacterales bacterium
GATCAGTTCTTACAGTCGTCGACGAATCAAAGAACCGACGAGTACGGCGGTTCGTTCGAGAACCGAATTCGCTTCACGTTAGAAGCCACTCGTGCCGTCAAGGCAGCGTGGCCGGAGGGATGGCCGCTGACGATGCGGATTTCGGCGACGGACTGGACCGAAGGCGGCTGGACGCCGGACGACTCCGTCGCGCTCGCCCGGCGGTTGAAGGAAGAGGGCGTGGATCTTGTGGACTGTTCAAGCGGCGGCAACGTGCCCCACGCGCGCATCCCGGTCGCGCCGGATTACCAGGTGTTCCTCTCGGAGCGCATCCGGCGAGAGGCGGGGATCGCCACGGCGGCCGTCGGGATGATCACGGAGCCCGCGCAGGCGGACGCCATCATCCGCGAAGGCCAAGCGGACCTGGTGCTGCTCGCGCGCGAGCTGTTGCGCGATCCTTATTGGCCGCTGCACGCTGCCCAGGCGCTCGACGCGAAGGACCCGCTCCAGGCCGCCGTGCCGCCGCAGTACGCGCGGAGCTTTTGACCAAAAAACCGCCGGTTGCCGCATGCGGCCGGCCGCGTCAGTTTAGGTGCCATGAGCCCACTCGAAGAAAAACTCCGCTCCCTCGGTCACACCTTGCCCCCGCCGCCCGCCGGTGCGGGCAACTACCTGCCGTTCCGCCGCTCGGGTAACCTCCTGTTCCTGTCCGGTTCGATCTCGGTCAAGGGGGACGGTACGCTCATCTCCGGCAAGGCCGGCGGCGACAAATCGTTCGAGGACGCTTACCAATCGGCGGCCGTGTGCGTGCTCAACCAACTCGCGGTCGTCAAGGCAGCGGTCGGCTCGCTCGACGCCATCCGCCAGGTGGTGATGCTCAACGGCTACGTCAACGTCACGCCGGAGTTCGTGGATGTGCCGCAAGTCATCAACGGCGCGTCCGATCTGCTCGTGGCGCTCCTGGGCGACGCCGGCCGGCACGCGCGCGCAGCCATCGGCGTGGCGTCCTTGCCCAAGGGCGTGCTGACCGAAGTGGCCATGACCGTTGAGGTCGCTGGCGACGACGGCAAGAAGTAGGCGCGTTTACTTGAGCTGGAAATTGTTCGTATACGCCACGCGCGGGTCGGCTGTGGCCGGCAGCGCGCCGATGCTTTTGAGGAAATCGGCCTGCGCTTGCCAACGGGCATCGGTCATCTGGCCGACGGTCTCGCCGCGTTCCGCGAATCCTTCCACGAAGTGCCCGTCCCGGAGCACCTGCCAGCCGTCGCGTGCGAGGGCGGGGTTGGTCTCGGGGTTGCGCTTCAGGATTTCGGCCAACGCGGGGTCAGGAGCGTCGAGAAAATCCTGCCAGCCATGGAGCGCTGCCGCCACGAACCGTTGTGTTTCCTCCGGGTGCGCCGCCACGAAATCGCGTCGGCCGACGAGCACGCGGTAGTCGTCGTAGCCTGCGTCGCGCACGAGAAGGGGGCGGGTTTCCGCGCCGCCCTGATGGGCGAAGTACAGCTCGGAGGTCACGAACGCCTGTTGGATGTACTCCGGGTCGTGCAGGAAATTGGCGACGCTGTACGTCGGCGCGACTTCCTCCACGTCGTGCAGGCCGAAGTGCGCGACGATGTACCGGAACCACAGGAACCCGGGTGACACCGCCACGCGGCGGCCCGACAGGTCGGCGAAGGTTTTTACCGGCGACTCCGCGTGGACCATGATGCCGAGGGGATCGTGCCGGAGCGTGGTCGTCAGCGCGACGAGCGGCAGACCCTGCTCGCAGGCGACAAGGGTTTGGTCCGACGACGACAAGCCGAAGTCGGCCTCGCCACCGGCCACGCGGCGCAAGGCGATAAGGCGCGGCGTGCCGGCGAGGAGGTCTACGTCGAGGCCGGCGTCGGCGTAATACCCTTTCGCCAAAGCCTGGAAGTAGCCGCCGTGCTCAGGCTCGGGGTACCAATCGAGGGCGAGGCGAATCTTGGCGGACGGATCGTGCTTCCGGCCGCAGGCGGCGCACAGGAGCAGCGCCACCATCCCCAAGCCGGCATTGATCTGTCAGTCGGCGCAGGCGAGTGCGTGGCGTTCGTGGGAGCATCAGGCTGTGGGAAGACGACGCTGCTGCGGTTGGTCGCGGGTCTCCTCCAACCGCGAACGGGGAGCGTACGGGTGGACGGCCGCCCGTCAATCCAAGCACGTGGGCAGACGGCGTTCGTCTTCCAGGAACCCGCGCTCCTGCCGTGGCGCATGGTCGCAGCAAACGTCGGCCTAGTTCTCGAACTCGCTGGCGTCCCCGCGCGGGAACGCGCTGGACTCGTCGTGGCCCGTCTCGCGCTGGTTGGATTGACGGACGCGGCGGGGAAGTATCCGCACGAACTTTCCGCGGGCATGCGGATGCGCGTTCCGCTGGCACGGGCACTGGCGTCGGACCCGCGGCTGCTCCTGCTCGACGAACCTTTTGGCGCGTTGGACGAGATCACGCGTCAATGGTCGGGCGGTGAACTCCTGCGTCTGCGGGCAGCGGGCGGGTGGACGGCGCTGTACGTGACGCACTCGGCGGCGGAGGCGGTGTTCCTGGCGGACCGTGTCGTCGTGCTCGGCGGGCGTCCCGGACGGATCATCGGAGAGGTCGCGGTGGGGCTGGGTTACCTGCGGGAGGGAAGGGTGCGGATGGACCCGGCGTTCGTCTCGGCGGCGGACGAGGTGTCGCAGTTGTTGGAGTCTGCCAGGGAGGAGAATTTTCGATGAACCTCCGGCGGATCGGTTCTGCGCTGCTGGTGGTGGCCGTGCTGTTGGCGATTTGGGAGGCGGCGCAACGGCTCTCCGGCGCGCCACACTACTTACTGCCGACGCTGTGGGAGGTCGCGCAGGCCGATTGGCGCGAGCGCGCAAAACTCGCCGCCGCAGCGTGGATCACCGGGCCGGAAGCGGCTGCGGCGCTCGCCGGCAGCACGTTGGCGCGGGGTGGGGTGGTCCTTGTTGCCGGCCGCCACGCTCGCGCAGACCGTGCCCATTCTGGCCGCCGCGCCTCTGATCCTGCTGTGGGTCGGCAGCGGCGCGCGGGCGGTGACGATCATCGCGGCGTTGATCGCTTTTTTCCGATCTTGGTGAACACCACCCGCGGCTTACTCGACGTTCCGCGCGAGTGGCTCGACCTGTTTGCCACGCGGGCCGCTACGCCCGCACAAACGTTATGGAAACTGCGCTGGCCGCACGCGCTGCCGGCGTTCTTCGCGGGGTTCCGGATCGCCGCCGGGCTCTCCGTGGTCGGCGCGATCGCGGGGGAATTCTTCGCCGGTTCGGCACGGGTGGGACTCGGAGGATTGGGTTACGCGCTGAGCTACGCTGACGCGCAGTTGCAAGCCGATTACCTGTTCGCGCTCGTCGGAGTGTCCTCCGCGCTGGGCCTCGGGTTTTATACGGGGCGGTCGTCGCGTGCGAACGCGTCTGCGTCGGCCACTGGCATCCACCGCGTTAATTTCCCTCATTCGTAGCCGCAGATGGCGACACAAAAGACAGGGAGCGTTTCTGCTTGCCCTGCCATTGGCGTAGTGCATAGTGCATCCCGTCGCCAACAACGGCGGCCGTGCCACGCGCGATTAACTCAGTGGTAGAGTGCTTGCTTCACACGCAAGATGTCGCAGGTTCGAACCCTGCATCGCGCAATTCCTTCTTCAACGCCGGCTGACGCGCGTATTTTTCCCGGCGCATTCGTCCGCGAGGGTCTCCGGCCAGGTGACCAACAGAAGGTCGCCGCTGCGCTGGGCCGTCAGGCGGTTGTACTCGGCGACGAAGACACGATTGAACTCGCTGCCGGCGACCGCTAATTCCGGGTAGCGCCGGATGGCGCGACGCTTGGACTCCTCGACCGCCGTGGCGAAGTCCTGTTCCGCGCGGCTGACCGGACCGGGTGTTGCCGGAGCAACGGCGGCGGCCTGCCGGGCCGCGACGCGTTGGGCCACAGCGCGCTTGAAGCCCAGTTCCACGCCGGCGATCCAATGCTCCCAGGCAGACGACTCGGCCGTGAGGGGTGCCAACGGCTGGCGCACGGAAATCTGAGTGCCGTACCCGATCCCGGCGAACGACCAAACCGGCAGAAACGCCAGCCAGCCCAGAAGCAGAAAAACACCGCCGACGACCTTGCCGCGGGCGAGGGCGATCACGGCGAAAATCAAGCCGACAAGCGCCAGGACGACAGCCCCGAGCAGCGCCGTGACCACAAAGCCGAGTCCCTTCGACGCGCCGACGGCGATCAGGAAGGCCGCGCAAACCAGGAGGGCAAAGGAATTGCGCGCGGGGTGTCCCGCCGGCTCAGGCGGACGAGGCGACAGGGATGGTGGGTACATGGCGGGCGGGTACATGACTGGCGGATGAGGATGGCTCGCTTGGTTCCGGCCGAGTCAGCCAAATTTGCCCGGGTTCGTCAATCCTGGACACGGGCCTTTTTTCGCCCGCGCGTCAAGCCAACGCGGCCAAAGCCGCCTGGTAGGCCGGGTTGATCTGCGCCGCCGCTTCGACGGTGATGCCCAGGTCGCGGATCAGGCCGTCGTGCGTGCCGTAGATCCAACCGTGAACGGCGATCTCCTGCCCACGCTCCCAGGCGTCGCGTACGATGGTCGTGTGGCAGACGTTGAGCACTTGCTCGATGACGTTGAGTTCGCACAGTCGGTTGCCCGCCTTGGCGTCGTCCCCCAGGGTGTCGAGGTGTTCGGCGTGCTTGTGGCGCACGTCACGGATGTGCCGCAGCCAATTATCTACTAATCCCACGCGCTCGCGCCGCCACGCGGCCAGGACGCCGCCGCACCCGTAGTGCCCGGTCACGATGATGTGGCGCACCTTGAGGATGTCCACCGCGAACTGCATGACCGACAGACAGTTCAGGTCGGTGTGCACGACGAGGTTCGCCACGTTGCGGTGCACGAACATCTCCCCGGGCACCAGATCCACGATCTCCGTCGCCGGCACGCGGCTGTCCGAACACCCGATCCACAGGTACTGCGGCGTCTGCTGGCGCGACAGCTTCAGGAAGAAGTCTGGGTCTTGCTGCCGAAGGCGGCCGGCCCAGGCGCGGTTTTTCTCGAAAAGCTCGCTCAGTGGGTGCATTGACACAAAAGCCGGGCCTGTTCTCGCGCGCGGATGGGGGGGGATTCGAACCCCCGGTACCTTGCGGTACACACGCTTTCCAGGCGTGCACAATCGACCACTCTGTCACCCATCCAGGTAGGGAAAGGTCCGGCGCGCCCTGACAATGCTGCAATCCACCGGCTTTTCCAGCGTTTTTGTGAGGAGCCCCTAGCTGGGCACAAAACAAGAGAAACCGATGCCTTCGCCTGATTACGAAGTACATTAGACAATGGATTGGCTCTGGGAAAGCTTGCGGGAAGCGGTGCTCATGGGTTGGGAGACCTTCTGGGCGCTCGTGTTCGGGTTTGCGGTGTCCGCGGCGCTCCAGGTATTCGTCTCCAAGGAGCGGATGGCAAAGCTCTTCGGCCGGCCAAACTTGCGTTCGATGACGCTCGCCACCGGCTTCGGGGCGGCAAGCTCCTCGTGTTCGTACGCGGCGGCGGCGGCGGGGCGGAGCGCGTTCGTGCAAGGGGCCGCGCTCTTGCCGGCTTTGGCGTTCATGTTCGCCTCGACGAACCTCGTCATCGAACTTGGCGCCGTGCTGTGGCTACTGATGAGCTGGCGGTTCGTGCTGGCGGAGGTCATCGGAGCGTTCGTGTTAATCGGGCTGATGTGGGGCTTAGCGCGGCTGATCTTCCCGCGAGACCTCGAAGGAAAAGCCCGCGAGCACGCCGAAGCGGCGACCGGCGAGCAGGGCGACGGTAACGAGGAGGAAGGCGACTGCTGCCACCACGATCACGGCGGCGGCGACATGCAGGAGGGACGGTGGGCACGGTTGGCGGGAGCGTTCGTGATGGACTGGCAGATGCTCTGGAAGGAAATCGCCATCGGCTTCCTGATCGCCGGGTTCCTGTCTGCGCTCGTGCCGGCGACGGCGTGGCGTGCGCTCTTCCTCGAAGGTGGCCCGGCGTGGCTGCAACGGATCGAAAGCGCCTTCGTCGGACCGCTGATCGCCATGACGAGCTTCGTGTGTTCGGTCGGCAACATTCCGCTCGCTAACTTGCTGTGGAGCGGCGGCATTTCCTTCGGCGGGGTGCTGTCGTTTATCTACGCGGACTTGCTCATCATCCCGCTGCTGTTGATCTACCGGAAATACTTCGGCACGCGGGCGGCGGGGTACATCGCGGCGGTGTTCTTCCTATCGATGGCCGGGGCGGGGATCTTGGTAGACCTGTTGTTCGAGGTGTGTGGCTGGCTGCCCACCGGGCCGCGCCCGCCGGCGGCGATGACGCACATGCACTTCGCCTGGAACTACACGACTTGGCTGGACCTCGCGGCGTTGGTGGTCGGCGGGGTTTTGGTATTCCTGCACCGGCGTTCCGGGGGCGATGAGCACGGCGAACATGGCGAGCACGAGAGCCACGCAGCCCATGGTGAAGCAGCCAGCCATCACTGAAGCGCCGCTCGCCGCGCCGGCCCACCGCCGGCCTGTGGTGGGAAACGTACGCCGCGCGTGGTGGCTGTGGCCGCACCTGCTCAGCCTCGATGCGCCGGCCGTCGCGTTGGTCTGGCAGGACTGGTGGAGCCGGTGCTCCCACGTTCCGCTCGGGTGGGGGG
>CAXTQD010000031.1:0-1923 GCA_964246175.1 uncultured Chthoniobacterales bacterium
GTGGCAGCCATGGGGGGAGCAGCAGCGCGAGCGCGGGCAGCAGCCATGGTAGCGTGAGCGGACACGCGGGTGGAGTGGCGACAGCCGGTCGGGCGGCCTCTTCCACTGGGGTCACAGGCCTACAAGGCTCGCCAACGGGCCAAACCACTACTTCCCGCACACCGGCGTTCACTACCGGGGCCGGACCGCGGGAACAGCGGGAACCTTTTCAGTCCGATGTCGCTGGCTTGGGTGCGGCTAGCGTGACTGAGCAGCGTTCGGCGCATCGGCGAACCGTCCGCCATGCCCATAAGGCAACCCGGCAACCCGCTGCCCAGCCTTCGCCTACGCCGTAATGCCAGATGGACGAGAGGCGCCTTCGTGCCGTAGACTGATTCCCAATTGATTGGTAGGGACGGCTCCCTGAGCCGCCCCAAATTTCGGGTTAAAAGGGAAGCGTGTCGTTTGACGTTCCTTCCCACAAGCACTTATCGTCCCAAATCGCGGGGGTGCTGCATCGCCTCGTGCGCACGCCACCCGGGGCGAACCGTCTCTGCAAGGCTTGCCTTGCCTTGCCGTCATCTAATTGGTTCGTTGCTTCGAGCTTTGCTAAAGCTGCGCTGCCGACGCTGCGGAGAATGGTTGCAGATTCGACCCAACGCGTAGACTGTCCACGCCTCCTTTATGTCCTCCGCCGTCGCCCAACCGCGCATTCCTTCGGCCACCTACCGCGTGCAGATGCACAAGGGTTTCACTTTCTTGCAGGCGCGCGGGATCATCCCCTATCTGCACGATCTCGGCATCAGCGACCTCTACACGTCGCCGTTTTTCCAGGCGAGCCCCGGCTCGACGCACGGCTACGACATCGTTGACCACAACCACCTCAACCCCGAGATCGGCACGGAGGCGGACTTCGACGCGATGATCGCCGCGCTGCACGAGCACGGCATGGGACTCCTGGCCGACTTCGTGCCCAACCACATGGGCATCGCCGAAACCACTAACGGCTGGTGGATGGACGTGCTCGAAAACGGCCCGAGTTCTCTCACTGCCAAGTGCTTCGATATCGACTGGCACCCGCTTAAGCGCGAACTCGAAAACAAGGTCCTCCTGCCTATCCTTGGCGACCAGTACGGCCGCGTCTTGGAACGCGGCGAACTCAAAGTCTCTTTCGAGGGTGGCAGCTTCTACCTCAACTACTTCGACAAGCGTCTGCCGATCAACCCGCGCCAGTACGGCCAGATTCTTTCCCTCGCGCTGGCCGAACTCCAACTCTCCACCGAGCTGCCCCCCGCCTCCGTCGTCGCCAGCATCCAGGGCGGCATGTACCCCGTCTCCGAGTTGCAGAGCATCATGACGCAGCTCGAAAAGATGCCCCCGCGCACGGCCACTGATCCGGCGCTCATCGCTGAGCGCGCGCGCGAAAAAGAGGTTGCCAAGGTCCGTTTGGAACAACTCTGCGCCGACCACCCCCAGGTTGCCGCGGCCATCGCGCACGCCATTGACACGGTCCAAGGCAAGCCCGGAGACGCAAAATCCTTCGACCGCCTGGACGCGCTCATCGACTCGCAGGCGTACCGCTTGAGTTATTGGCGCGTGGCGGCAGAGGAGATCAACTACCGCCGCTTCTTCGACATCAACCAGCTCGCCGCCATCCGCGTGGAGGACAAGGAAGTCTTTAACGCCACGCACCAGCTCGTCTGGAAGCTGCTTGAAAAGGGTGCGGTCACCGGCCTGCGCATCGACCATCCGGACGGCCTCTACGACCCACGCGGATATTTCCAGGCGTTGCAGGAGAACTTCGCGCGCGTCACCGGCCAGCTTCTGCCCGCCGACGGCAAAGGCCTCTACCTGCTCGGCGAGAAAATTCTCTCCGGCGAGGAGACGCTCCGGGAGGACTGGCCGGTGCACGGCACGACCGGTTATGACTTCACCACGCACGTC
>CAXTQD010000031.1:1933-8437 GCA_964246175.1 uncultured Chthoniobacterales bacterium
GCGGAGCAAGCGTTTTCCGAGACGTACCAGGGGTTCATCCAGCGCAACGTCCATTTCCCGACGTTGGTCTACGAGAAGAAGCGCCAGACGATGACGCTCTCCTTGGCCAATGACATCAACGTCCTCGGCTTCATCCTCAACCGCCTGAGCGAGCGCAACCGGCTCCACCGCGACTTCACGCTCAACGCCCTGACGACCACCGTGCGCGAGGTCGTCGCGTGCTTCCCGGTCTACCGCACCTATCTGACGCACGGTCAGCCGCCGAGCGCCGTGGACCGCGCCGTCGTCAACCGCGCCGTCACGCTCGCCAAGCGCCGCAACCCGGGCACGGACGCGTCGATCTTCGACTTCCTGCGCGACATTCTCCTGTTCAAATTCCCCGCGAACACGGACGCCGAGGGGCACGCGGAGCACGAGCATTTCGTGATGAAGTTCCAGCAGTGCACCGGTCCCATCATGGCGAAGGGACTCGAAGACACGGCGTTCTATATCTTCAATCGGTTGGTGGCGCTCAACGAGGTCGGCGGCGAGCCGCAGCACTTCGGCAGCACGACGGCGAAGTTCCATCACACCAACGAGCACAACGCCCGCCGTTGGCCGCACACGCTGCTCGCCACTTCCACGCACGACACCAAGCGCGCCGAGGATACCCGTGCGCGGGTCGCCGCGCTCTCGGAGATGCCGACCGAGTGGCGCGAGGCCCTGCAAACCTGGCGCGCCGTCAACGCCGCCCGCCGTGGCGATGTCGAAGGCGAGCACGCTCCCAGTGAAAACGAGGAGTACCTCATCTACCAGATTCTGATCGGCACCTGGCCCATGCACCGCATGCGAGACAAGGTTTGCTCGGCCTTCGCGGCGATGTCGGACGAGGACCACGCGGAGTATGTTGGCCGCATCCAGGAGTACATGACCAAGGCCATCAAGGAGGCGAAGGTCAACAGCTCGTGGGTGCAGCCCAACGAACCTTGGGACAATGCCGTGCGCGGCTTCGTCGCGGCGATCCTGTCACGCGGCGAGGAGAACCGGGCGTTTCTGGGGGCGTTCGAGCCCCTGGCCGAGCGCGCTGCACGGCTGGGCATGGTCAATTCGCTCACCCAGACCGTCCTTAAGGTCACCGTGCCCGGCGTGCCGGACATCTACCAGGGTTGCGACGTGTGGGACTACAGCCTTGTCGATCCCGACAACCGCCGGCTGGTGGACTACGAATTCCGCCGCAAAACGCTCGCCGCGTTGAAGGGAACAGACCCGCGCGAACTGCTGACAACGTGGCCTGATGGACGGGTGAAGTTGTTCGTCCTGAGCACGCTGCTGCGGTACCGGCGCGGCCACGCAGAGTTTTTCCAGAAGGCAGACTACCACGCGGTCGAGGTGACGGGCGAGCACGCGGGGAGCGTGGTGGCGTTCGCGCGCGCGCACGCCGGTGCGTCGGTGCTCGTCGTGGTGCCGCGGATTTCCTCGCGCGTGGGCGACTCTCCGATGGGCGAGGCTTGGGGTGACACGGCGTTGTCATCTGGGGACAGCGAAGGATGGCAGGATCTGTTCACCGGACGTGAGGTCCGCAGTGGTCGCTTGTCGGAAATCCTGGCAGACTTCCCGTGCGCCGTGCTGGTGCGCTGAGTCGTGATCAACCAAGGCAAAAAGAACGTGCTCGGCATCCGCGTAGACGCCGTGGACTACGAGGCGGCGGAAGAAGCAATCATCCGTGCGGCGCACGCGGAGCAGCCGTTCGCGGTGTCGGCCCTGGCGGTGCATGGGATCATGACCGGCGTGCTCGACCCGGCGCACAAATACCGGCTAAACCGCTTCGACCTCATCACGCCCGATGGCCAACCAGTGCGTTGGGCCATGGCGCTGACCCGTCAGGCCAAGCTGCCGGACCGCGTGTACGGACCGTTCCTGGCGCTGCGGGTCTGCGCGCGCGCCCAGCGGGAGGGCTTGAGCGTGTTCCTCTTTGGCGCAACGGCGGCGACCTTGAAGAAACTGGAGGCGGCGCTCAAAGAACGCTTCCCGGCCTTGCGCGTGGCGGGCACGCGGCCGTCGCGGTTCCGGGTGGCGACCTTCAAGGAACGCGCCTCTGACATCGAAGCCATCCGTGCGTCCGGCGCAAATATCATCCTCGTGGGCTTGGGTTGCCCACGGCAGGAGGTGTGGGCGTACGAGATGCGCGAGGAGATCGGCCGGCCGCTGCTGGCGGTGGGCGCGGCGTTCGACTTCCTGGCGGGCGGTCTGTCGATGGCCCCGGCGTGGATGCAGGCGCGCGGCCTGGAATGGTTCTACCGCTTCCTCCGCGAGCCGAAACGCCTGTGGCGGCGTTACCTCATCCTCAACCCGCACTTCTGCTGGCTGCTCTTGCAACAAATTTTGAAGCTCCGCCGCTTCGACCCGGACCGGGCGGCTCCCCCGACTGAGCGCGTCAGCTACGGGTAAGCGGTGGGTCGTTCCACAGCGTCTTGACCGGGTGCAGCGTCCACATGCCCTCACGCCGCGCCTCTTCGATGCGGTCCGCGAGGTTGCCCAGGTTGCGGATGTAGCGGTTCTGCTCGCCCCAGTCGCGCAGGCGGTAGCCGAGGTGGTGCGCGGTCGTGGGCAGGGAGATTTCCAGGTAGATCGGCACAGGCTCCGCGACCGCCGCTACCGCCTCGAACGCCATCCGCGTCCAGAACGAACCGCTGCCAAACATCGAGAGCACCACGCCTGGATCGCGCCGCACGCTGATGCGCGCCCAGTGTTCGAGAAACCCGGGCTGAGAAAGGTGGTAGAGGCAGTGGGGTTGGTTCGTGCCGTCCACGCGGGCGAGCTGGAAGCCGAGCACGTCGGCGCGTTCCGCTTCGAGCCGGGCGACCTGTCGGGCGTTGAAGCCATCGACGAGCGGCAGTTGGTCGTACTCTGCAAAATGCACGTGGGTAAACGCGTCCCCGCTTGCTGCCAGCCATCGTGCAACCCCGCGCCAGACCGCCCCGTAGCTCTGGCGTTCGCGCTGGTGGTCGCGCGTGACCAAGCGCACGTCTTCCACGCGGAGTTTTTGCGGGTGGGCGATCTGTGCAAACTGGTCCGGTGTGCCGTTGTAGACGACGAGCGCATCTTCGGGCGGACAGTAGCTGCGCCACCAGTCCAGCATGCGCGCCACGGCGATGGGAGTCTGGTGGGTCAGCAGGAGGTTAAGGGTCCGGCTCATGGGGAAAGTCCGGCGGCGGGTGCGCGGTGAAGCCGAGTTCCTGTTTCCAGTACGTCAGGCGCGTTTGCGGCAGGAAGGTCGGCACAACGATGGCGTCCAGGCCGATGACGTGGACGCGTCCGCGAAAGGAGATGATCAACGCGCGGCCCAGTTCCCGGCCGGTGCGCGCATCGACCACGCGCGTGCCGAGCAGGCGCGCTAGGGCGAGCAGCGCGGGGCGGAGGGAGGTTGCGAGTCGCTTCACCCCCGCACAAAAGGGGAGACCCCGCAGAGAAGTCAACCTCTATTCCACACGTGCGGCCGGCGTGGCAGGTGTCGCCGCACGTACTCGCGGACCTCCGGCCAAACCTCGTCCGGGGTGAGTCGGGTCAGACAGTAAGGCTCCGGGAACCGGCAGTGGTCGAAGCAAGGCCGGTATGGGCAGAGATCGCGGATGACGACAAGATGCGCCTCTCCCCAGGGCCGGAACGTCACCGGTTCCGTCGGGCCGAAGAACGCCACGACCGGCACGCCTTGGGCGGCAGCGATGTGGGCCGGGGCGCTGTCGTTGCAGACGAGCAACCGCGCACGGCCCAGGGTGGCGACCAACTCCGGCAGGGTGAGCTTGGGCAGGCAGGTGTCCGCCAGATCGGCGAGGCTGGCCCCATAACCATCCGGGTCGGGGATCAGGGTCAGATGAAAGTCTGCCACCGTCCGCAGCTTCCCGATGAGGTCGCGGTAATACGCCTCCGGCCAACGCCGGACCGCGATGCGTGCCCCAAGGTGGAAACAGACCTCCGGACGGTATGTCTCTTCTATAGTCGGGAGACCCAGGGCCGGGTCGGTGGCCCCGGCACCTGCGAGCCCGAAGGCCTCTCCGATCTGCCGCCAGTCCTCGACGCGGTGCCGGAGCGCAGCGGGATGGAGCAGGAGATGGTTCAAGAACCAGCGGCTGCCCGCCCGTGGGTAGCCGTAGCGCGCCCGCGCACCGACCAGCCACATGACGAGATGATCACGCGGGTCCGCGCGAACGGACACGGCGGCCGCGAACCTTTCCCGCCGCAGGCTCCACAGCACGCGCACGATCTGCCGCCAAGGCCAGCGCCAGAGCCGGTACTTACCGTGGAAGACGGTCCAGGGAGGGTCCCACGTCACGAACCGCACCTGTGGAAAGTCGCGTCCCAGCAGCGCGGCGGCGTGCCCCTTGGCCAGCAGCGTGACCTCGTAGCGTTCCACGGCCAGGCGCAGGAAGCCTGTGGCAATCACCAAGTCGCCCAGACCCCAGACCTCGATCAGCAGCAGTTTCGGCTTCGGGGCGGGCATGGATCGGCGATGGGGAAGGCGCAGGCACAGTCCGGAGCCAGCCGGCGGCGATCAGCGGCCAGCCCGGAACGGCACCGCCACCGGATCTTCCTTCCAAGCGGGACCGATGGGCAACGGGGCGGCTGCCCTTACCCGATCCGAGAACGACCGGATGCGCGGGTCTGCCCCGAGCGCCAAACCCAGGAACGTCCAGAACGGGATCGCGCCCATGGGACCTTCCATCACCACGCCGAAGGTGCCCGAGACAAGGATCGTCCAAGCGTAGCACCAGTAAACCAGCACTCGTGTTCCTTCGAGTTCTCCGCGGCGGTAGGCATAGGCCGCCTGCAAACCGCTTCGAATGATGAGCCAGGTGATGCCCAGCATCAGAAGAAACCCCGTCGCGCCCAGCCGGCCGAACACGGAAACGTAATAATTGTGGGCACTGCGGAGACCCTCCCAGGTCCCACGTTGGTATTCCTTCTCGAACTGAGGAATAAAGTCGTATCCAAACCCCTTGCCGAGGGCCCAGGCGTTGCTTTGCACCGTCTGGTTGTAGAACGAGAGCCACAACACGCGGCGGAAGGCATTGTCGTCAGCCTTTCCGTCTCCGAAGCTAGTGCGGTAGCTGTAGGTACCCGAGAAGTCGACTATCGACATCACCTGGTCTTGCACCGCCATGAGCCGGCTGTCTGAAGGCAGCAAACTGATGATGGCCAAAGAGACTGCCGCCAACGTTCCGAACAGGAAGGGATAGAGCCGGAAGCCCCGGTAGCGGGCCGCCCAGGGAATGGTGAACGCGCAGATCAAAGCGACGAGCGCTGACCGCTCGATGATCAACGCCATGCAGACCAGCAAAGTGGCGATGATCATGCGCCGCAGCAACGCGGACCGGATCATCTCCGGATGAAGGGTGAGGTAAAAGATGCCCATCACCGAGAAGGTCGCTGTCAAGTCGCTCTTTTGGACCAGCAGGGGAACCCCGCGCACCGTGATGATTTCCAGCCATTCCGGCCTCACCACATACACGACGGAAATCAGCGTCAGCGAGATAAATGCCCACTTCAGGGCACGATCCAGAAACTCCGTTTCGTGTTCGCGGCGGCCGATCTGGTAGGCGAGGAAGAAAAACAGGGCGTAGTAAACGATGGCCATGTCGCGTAATGCATCGAAGCCGTACGCGCCGACATCGAAGTAGCTGCGGCTGAAGGCGGCCAACAGAAAAGCGCCGATGAACCAGGTGAGCGGATGATTGGGGATCAAGAACTCGCGGGTGAGCACGAAGCGGATCCCCATGACGCCGATGATCAGCGCGAGGCAGACTTCCCCGACGAACAGCGGCTGCACGATGTAAAGCTGGGCGAATCCCCGGTTGGCCACCACGTAGCCGACGAGCAGAAAGGCAAGGAGCAAGGTCTCGAAACGCTGAGTGCGGAAGAGCAGGGCGACGAGCAGAACAGAGATGACCAGGCAAAAGATGGACAAGGGCAACGCGTACTCGTCGCTGCCGATTTCGCTGCCCAGGAACACGAGCACCGGCAAAGCCAGCAGGAGCACCAGAACGGATTTGACAGCGGAGGTCATCGTGCTGGCAATGTGCGGTTGGCAAGCAGGCGGTCAACCGGAATTTTGCTGCGCACGGTCGTCCTCGCCCGTCGGAGGAGCCGGCAGCCCTCAACGGCGGGCGGCAGGCGCGCCGGCGGTGTTCGGCGATGCGCCGGCCCTCCGCCCGCCGGATGCGCAGAGTGCCGGCCAGATGGAGCACGTTCCAGTCAACCGTCGCCAGGAAGAGGCCGAAGCTCACCGCCGGGCGCGCGACGCCTACTGGACGCAGGTCCACGACTCCTTCGCCGTTGACCTGCCGACACTCGCGCGTTCGCTGGACACGATTTTTTGGGTTCTGAGCCGGAGGCGGCGTCCGCACGCCCGCTTGACTCAACGGCGTCCGCTCTCCAAACTTCTCTCCTTTGTCCCGCTCTTCCCTCCCCGCCATGTCCCGCGCTCTGTGGCTGCCCGCGCACCCGGCGGTGGGTGCCGTGAGCATGGAC
>CAXTQD010000031.1:8447-18867 GCA_964246175.1 uncultured Chthoniobacterales bacterium
GCGTGGCGGCACGCGCCGGCCAGCAGCGGCTGGGAGATTGGCTGCCCGCTCGGCGTGCCGCCCGGCCGCAGCGAGACCCGGGGGTGGCTGGAGCGCGCCTGGCAGAAGTACGCGGCTTATCCTTGGCGGGTACGCTGGGGCACTTCTTGGAAGGGGGTCACCTTGGCGCACGTGCTCGACCATTCCTTTGCCCACCTGCTAGCGGGCGTGCCACGGCGCGAGGTACGTAAGATCGTCACCGTCCACGACCTCGCCCCCCTGCGAGAACCCGACGACCTGACCTCCGCGCAGCGGCGACGCTTCCTGCGCACCGTGTCTCACGTCCACGGGGCTGACCTCCTCTTAGCGGACTCCCGCCACAGCGCCGCCGAGACCGTCGCCCTGCTTGGAGTAGCCCCGGAGAAGATGCGCGTGCTCCCACTCGGGGTGGATGTCGCCCGGTTCGCGGACCCGCCGGTGACGCATCCGGGCCTGCCCGCAGCGCTGACCGAGCGCAGGGTTGTGTTGAGCGTCGGGTCCTGCGCCTCCAGGAAAAACCTGGAGATCCTGCCGGAAATTTTCCGCCAAGCCTCGGTCGGGGCGCTGACGCTCCTACGCGTCGGAGAACCGTTACCTGCCGCCTTGGCCGACGACCTGCGACGGGTGCTGGGACCGGAAGGGTTGGTAGAACTCGGCGCGGCGTCCGACGACCTGCTGATCCGCGCCTACCAGCGTGCGGACGCCTTGGTCCTCCCGTCACGCATCGAGGGATTCGGCTTCCCGGTGCTCGAAGCGATGGCGGCAGGATGCCCGGTGGTCTGCACAGATGTCACGAGCCTGCCGGAAGTCGCTGGGGAGGCGGCGCTCTACTTCGCTCCCGACGACCCGGCGGCGGCGGCCGGGCACCTGGATCGCCTGCTGGCCGACCCGGCGCACCGCGCCGCGCTCGTGGCTGCCGGCCGGCGGCGCGCCGCCGAGTTCTCGTGGACGCGCCACTGCGAGCGCCTGCTGGAGATCTACCGCGCCGTTGCGGCGGGCAAGCCTCAGGCCGCGCCGTAGGGATGGGCCGCCGACCGGACGGCAGGATTGTCTTGGAGCAGCGTCGAATCAACCATAAAGGCGCCCATGCTAGAGCAAGGCGTGTTCTTGTTCTAGGTAAGATCTTTTTACTCGGAGGCTCTCAAACCGCCACGTCCATCGCGCGCCGGTATGCAGCCAACGTGCCCCGGGTAAACCGCTCCCAACTAAACTCCCGCGCCCCGGCGGCCGCCCGGGCGGCGGCGCACCTGGTGCCAATATCTTCGGCGGCCACGCCGGACGGGGTCGAGAAACAAGGCACGCATCTCCGCGGCCACGGCCGCTTCGTCAAGCGCGGGGACCAACACTCCGGCGTCGGACACGACCTCGGGCAGCGACGAGTTGTCGGACACGATCACCGGCACGCCGCTCTGCATCGCCTCCAGCGGGGGCAGCCCGAAGCCTTCGTAAAAGGACAGGTACAGAAAAGCCGACGCCCCGGAATACAACGCGGCCAAGTCGCCGTCGACCACGAAGCCGGTGAAGACCACCCGTCGCCTGATCTCCTCCCCCTCAGCATCCAACGCGGCGAAAATTGGGTGGATGTCCGCGCGTACACTGCCACCGACGAGCACCAACCGGGATTGCCGTGCCGGGTCGTCGCGCACGAACCGAGCATAGGCGCGGATGACAGTCTCGAAGTTCTTGCGTGGCTCCAGAGTGGAGACTCCCAGGAAGTACGGGACACCGAGCGGGATGCCGTGTCGGGTGCGCACGGCGGCGAGCCGATCAGGATTGGTCTCCGGATGGAAGAAGTGCTCGGCTGCCAGGGGCACGACGAGCGTGCGATCAGGGTTGCATCGAGGGTAGCGCTCCAACAAGTCGCGGCGGGTGGACTCGGAGATGCACAGAATCCAGTCCCGGGAGGTGAGGCCGCCGAGCGCCGCGCGGAGGTGTCGGCGGGCGGCCGGCAAGAAGAATTCCGGGCACACCAGCGGCATCAGGTCGTACACCGTCAGGAAGCGCCGCAGCCCCGGCCGCCGCGCGGTCCAGGCAGGGAGAAACGCGCCCGGACTGTGGTAGATGTCCAAGCCCCGGGCGGCGGCCGGCTCCACTCCTTGCAGCAGTCGGCGGGCGCCGTACCAGAGCACCCGCGCGCTTCCCAGCCAGCGCCAGGGCGCGTATGGATAGCGGCGCGCGAGGAAGTCGTCCGCCCGGGTGACAAACCCCGCCGTCGGCCGGCCCCCGGGGAGGGCCGGTTCGGCGAACCGGGACCGGGAACCCGCCAGCGCACCGGGAGCCAGTTGCCGCTCGAAGTATCGCCGCGCCTCCCGTCGGTTATGCCGCGCGTGGAACCAGGGCTCCACGTCGGGAGCGGCGGCCAGGGCGCGAGCGTTGTGCTCGATGACGCGAAAAATGCCCTGCGTACCGCGCTGGTGCGGGTTGGCGGCGGCACCGAGCGCGGAGAGGTCGAAGAGAATTTTCATGGTCAGCCCCCGGGCGTCAACGCTCCGCCAGCGCCCGCCGGTAGGCATCGAAGTTCTGCCGCACGAAGCGTTCCCAACTAAAGAGCCGCGCCCGGACCAGCGCACGCGCCGACAGTTCACGACGGCGGCCCGCGTCGGCGGCAAGATCGGCCATCGCAGCGGCCACGCCGTCGGAATCGTCGGGAGCGAGCGAGATCCCGGCATCACCGACGACCTCCGGCAGGGAGGAGGTATTCGAGCAGATGACCGGCACTCCGCACTGCATGGCTTCCAGCGGCGGCAGGCCGAAGCCTTCCAGCCATGAAAGGTAGACGAAGGCCAGCGCCCCGGAGTACAGCGCCGCCAAGTCCTCGTCGGGCACGAAGCCGGTCAGGAGGATAGAATCCCGACAAGCGCGTGCTTCCTCTAGAGACGAGAAGAGTTTTTCGGTCTTCCAACCCAGATTTCCAACGAGCACAAGACGGGTTTCACTGTCGACACTGCCTTCCTGCTTCAATCGGGCGAAGCAACGCACGACCATTTCAAGGTTCTTGCGTGGTTCCAGAGTGCAGAGGCTCAGAAAGTAGGGCGCGCTTGGCGGCAAGCCCACACGCCGACGCACGGCCGCGATTCTCTCGGGATCAGTCTCGGGATAAAACGCCGATCCGGCCGCCAACGGAGTCACGCCCACGCGGGACGAGTCGAGTTTGGGAGCGTGTTCGAGCAGCGCGATCCGAGTTGCTTCGGAAATGCACAGCACGTGGTCGGTGGCGTCAAAGCTGTTAATTAGTCTGCGCATCATGCTGATGACGCCGGGGACGAAAAATTGTGGATGAGTGAGCGCAATGACGTCGTAGACCGTGGTGAACCGTTTCACCCGGGGATGACGTTTGATCACCGCTGGAACGGGCAGAAAGGGGGAATGGTAAACGTCCATCTCGCTGAGCACGCGCTCATCGATTCGTTCGAGCATCCGGCCGACCTGCATGGCGTAACGAGCGGACACGAAACGGGCCGCGCGCATGGGCAGACGGCGGTCGCGAGTCGTGGTGGCAACAAAATGCGCTAAAGGAGAAAGGTGCCGAGCCAGCCTTACCCTCCAAGGAGGCACGACAAAGTGGCTGCGGGGTCCGCGCAGATGCTCCTCGTAATAACGCCAAGCCTGCCATAGGTCGCTCCCCGCATGGAAAAACGCTTCGCAATCAGGGGCTGCCGCCAGTCCGCAGACGAGACGCTCGACCACTCGGAAAACCCCGGTGCGTGCACCCGTGCCATAGGTGCCTGCCCCGACGGGATGGATGTTGCAGAGCACTTTCACCTGCTGTCAGAAGAAAGCGCCGTGTGGTCGCGGGGCGCGACGGTGGTGTCCAAAGCGGTTATGACACGCCGCAACGTCGTTTTGACCCGATCGAGAACCGCGCGGGTTCGGATCAGCCACAGAAGATAATGCAAGCGACGTGCGTTCCAGCCCTGACGGTCAATCCCACGCTGCTTGAACTCAGCGGCTAACTGCCTAATGCCCCGAGAATCCAAGCTGCCGGTCAGGCACCACATCGTCCGATCAAACCACTGCTGAGCAACAGTTGGGAGATCAATTTTCGACGGGAGGCTCGGATTCTGCGGCGACAGCTCAGCGTCACGGAAATGGTTCTGCATCCAAATGCTAAAATCCGCCATGGCGAGCAGCTTTGGGACGAGAGCGGTTCCTAGGAGAAGCGAAACGTTGTCCTCACCTTTTCGCCAATAAACCATGGCGTCAGAAAGGGTGATGATTGGTTCCTGAGCGGTGAAGAGAATCCAAGAGGCGTCGTCGCTGCCGAGAGCAAAGGGGAAGTCCGCAAAACCGCCGTTGGCTTCGTACGTCTCGCGCCGGAAGATATATTCCGACACGAAGCTCTTGCGCTGAAACGACAGGCGGTGGTACGCGAAATCGACTGCCTTCTCAGCGAAGGGGTGCGGCGGATGGACATCCACAAGAAACCCGTTCGCATCAATGCCGGCGGTGTTGAAGCGATAAACGCGTGTGTCCGGTCCCCCTTCGTCGTCGGCGAGCGCCCGATGGAACCGTGCGACGCATTGCGGACCCGCGATGTCGTCGTCCGACAGCAGCCAAATCCAACGTTCTCCGTTAGTCTGCGCCACGCAGCGGTTCCACTGTTGGACGAGCGAACGGCCGCCGAGGTTGTCGTCGAAGCGGATGAAGCGTCGGTCTGCTTGCCCTGCGGGAAAGACCGAGGCGAAGATCGCACCGAGATCGTCGGGGCTGCCGTCGTCACCGACGTACAGTTGAAAACGCTGGTCGGTCTGCGCCGCAAGCGAGGCGAGCGTGGCGCGCAGAAAACGGGCTTTGTACGCCGGGATAACAATTGCCAGCGGGGAGAGCACGATTGCCTGTTCGGTTGTGGTCGGCACGGATTGTCGAAGCGGCAGGGGTTTCAGAGAGCCAGCTCAACGCAAGCGGGCCGACGGGCGCCGCAGCCGCCGCCAGAGTTGCCCCAGCAACATCCGCCACGGTTTTCTGAGGTGATATCCCATCCAGCGTGCCCACGCAAGGCTCTCGGAGCGGTGATAGGCGCCCCGCAGTGCCGCGCGCAGGCCGAGAGATCGACGGACAAGGGCGGGATGATCCGCGCAGAAAGCCCAGTCTGCCTTCGAAGATGTCCCATTACCCTCGAAATCAGCTACGATCAAGTCGAAGTGAATTGGTTGGATTTCTGGCCGGCCGAAGCACTGGATGTTCAACGCGTGATCAGAGCAAATCGGATAACGCAAACTGTATTCCCCGAGCAGATCGAAAATCCCGCGCTCGTAAAAGATTGCTTGGTGGCAGATGTTCACACAAGCAAGCCGATACGCATCGAAAACGCCACCATACGTTCCACCCTGCTCGTGCCAATGCACATCGCCGTAGAGCATCCGCAGCCGACCGGCCGGCGGCGGGATGAGGTTTGCAATGTCACGGAGGGCATTCGGCCGCAGGAGGTCACCCGCGCCGAGGAAATAGAGAAATTGGCCCGTGGCGAGGCGCAGGCCCTTGTTCATCGCGTCGTAAATACCCTTATCACATTCACTCATCCACCGCAGGGTCTGGCTGTGGACGCGCAACCGCTCCAAGCTGTCGTCGTTCGAGCCGCCATCGATGACGAGGTACTCATACAATCCGGACTCTTGCGAGGCGACGGAAGCGATGGTGGCTTCGAGCTTCGGGCCACTGTTGAAATTCGGGGTAATGACGGAGAACAACGGCGCGCTCATGGACTCATTGGCGCACGCAGATGATAACAGCCCGTCCCAAAGCCTGACCCGAGCCGTTCGCCGAAATGCGCTCCGTAAATATACCTGCGTTCCAGCACCTCAAACGGTGCGAACAGTTCTAACAATCCGCTTTCGGCGAACGCGCGGTGGGCGTTGAAATAAATGCGATCCACGTCGTCTAGAGGAACAGAGATATAAAGATCGCCGCCCGGACGCACGATGCGTTTGAGTTCACGAATAGCTTTGACCGAGCCTTCGGGATCGAGCGGATCGCCGTAACGCCCCAAACCAATATGTTCGACCACGCACAGGCTGGAAACGGACGGCACGCTGGCGTCCTTGAAGGGCAGAGCGAGGATTGAGCCTTCTAGAAACCGCAGGGAATCTAATGTCACAGGCAGCGGCCGGAGATCGACCATTGTGGTAGGTACTACCTTCGACAGCAGGGAAATTAGCTTGTGGTGAGAGCCGATATCAACGTGCTGCTTTGGATTTGCCGTCACGACGCACTCGAATGCCCAGGCATCTTGATAATAGTAGCTGAAGTCAATAGGCGTCTCCGTCGTGGCATCGTGGAGGCAAGGAAAAAAATTCTCAGGGCGTGGCCTTTGGTCAGCGGGGGCTAGTTCGCAGTAGCGGCGGTACGACCGCCAGAAGTCCTGCCTAGCTGAAAGATTGCGTAGGAACGAGCGCACACCAAATGGTGCCGGCCAAAACAGAAACTTTAGGTGATTGAGAAAAGACGGACGCTCAATCATGGCCTTTGCGGTTGAAGTTCGCCGTCTGTCGAAGCAAATCTTTGAGTCTGCGCCACTGGTGCCGCAGAGGGCTGACGGCCGACGTGGTTTCCTGTGAAGAAGCAGCGGTAGTCAAATCTTGAAAAAAATCTTGCATCGATTCTCGCGTCGAAGCTGGCAGACTGATAATAACATCATCGCGTACAACGGTGTAGTTGGTTGGTCGATCTGGACGGTCCAATGCAAACAGCACCGCCGCCACGTCAGGCCAATCGGCGGCGCGGTGCGGAAGGGGCGGAGGAGCCAAGAACAGGCGAGCGTCGTCGATAAAGACGAAGTGGTCCGCAGATGATTGATTGATGGTGGCAAGTTCTTCAAGGATTGGACACTCGTGCACCTCGCCAAAGCTGCCTGGCATCCAATGTGCGTCTAACCAGAACAAAGCTGAAGTGTCACGCAACTGTGACACCACCTCACGCAATACGGTCCGGCTGTCGCCGTGCAAAAACTCGATGTTGCGCTTGTCCGCATGCGCCGCTTTTGCTTGGTGGTGGAGTTCCGCCGAACCTTCAATGGTAAACACGCGCTCAAAGTGTTCACTTGCCCAAGCTGCCGTGGACCCCCGGAAGGTTCCAGTCTCGACAAACACTTGCACTCCATACATGGAGCGCACTTTATCGATTACCTCGCGCGGTGCGCCAAAATTTACGTTGCCCATGAAGTTAATGAAGTAAGGTATCCTGCACTCGGCCGTAGCATTGCATCATACCGGAACCACATTGAACGGCAGCACCGGTCCGAGCAATCCCGGCCGCGCTTCTCGCCAATGTGGTGATTCGCTGAGACCGCCCCGTAGCTCGAATTGGATGATTGGCGCGTTGACCCCGGGTTGGCAGATCCAAAGTCGGTGATGCAGGCTGACAATTAATTCCACACGGTACTCGCCTTCGTTTAGCAGGCGGCTTGGCAGCCAACAAACGAGCTGGTTTGAGCCAACCCGAAATTCTGGCCACTGCTCGCGCGCAGTATCGGTCTGCACGCTCCAGTATAACAGCGTCCCATCTGTAGTATAGAGGGCAAAGCCAATTGCCAGAGCGGCGTCGCGGGCGGTAATCTCTCCGGCGAGCAGCACGCCAACGGTTTCATCCCCACGCATCGCATACTGCAAGGTTTGCAGTTCGCGGTTGACCACGGCAAAACGCGTGGGTAAAAAATATGGGTTCGCGTGCATGCCAGCCTCGTTTCGCCATTCGCTGATGGCGCTATTTGCTCGCAGATGATTTGCGATGACAGTCGCTGGCGGTCCACTCGCTTGTAGTCCGCCTTGCACGAGAAGCAAGCACCGACTGCAAAGCGATTGAATGACGTTCATTTGGTGGCTAACGAAGAGTACCGTGCGTCCTTCTTGCGTGCTGACACTTCGCATCTTGCCCAGGCACTTCTTTTGAAACTCGGCGTCGCCAACGGCGAGCACTTCATCGATCACCAGAATCTCCGGCTCCAGATGGGCGGCCACGGCGAACGCCAAGCGCACATACATACCGCTGCTGTAGCGCTTGACGGGAGTGTCCAAGAACTTTTCCACCTCCGCAAAGGCGACGATCTCGTCGAACTTTGCTTTGATCTCGGTGCGGTGCATGCCAAGGATGGCGCCGTTGAGAAAGATGTTCTCGCGGCCGGTTAGTTCGGGGTGGAAACCGGTGCCGACTTCCAGCAAGGAAGCTACCCGGCCCTTGAGAGCGATCTTGCCCGCCGTCGGCTCCGTGATGCGGCTCAGGATTTTGAGCAGCGTGCTCTTGCCCGCGCCATTGCGCCCGATGATGCCGACTACCTCCCCACGCCCGACTTCGAACGACACGTCCCGCAACGCCCAAAACTCTCCCCCGTTGGCACCCGCCATCTTGGCGGAGGACGCGACGGCTGCGTTGCGTCCCCGGCGGCGGAATGGCGCGGTCAGCGCAGAGGTGACTTCCTCGCGCAACGTCCGGTACTTAGCACCGTCCTGCCCATTCGAGCCAAGAATGTATCGCTTGCTGAGCGCCTCGACGGTGATGATAGGCTCACGGTTCATGCTCGGGCAAGTCGATGGCAGTAATCAGATGACATCGGCGAAGGTACGTTCGGTCTTGCGGAAGTACCAAGTCCCGGTCGCCAAGAGTGCCCCGGCCGTCAGCAGGGACAAAATCACTTCCTCTGGCGACAAAGCGGAACCACCGCGCGCGAGCGACCAGCGCGTACCGTCGATGACACCTACCATCGGGTTGAGTTCGTACACCCAGCGCCACTTCGCCGGCACCACCGTGGAACTGAAGCCCACCGGCGAGATGTACAGGCCGAACTGCACGATGAAGGGCACCACGTAGCGGAAGTCGCGGTACTTCACGTTGAGCGCCGCCAGCCACAGGCTCGCGCCCACCGAGACGGCGCAGCCCAGCGCGGTGAAGGGCAGCAGCGCGACGATCCGCCAGTCCGGCCACACGCGGAAGCCGACCATCAAAAACGCCAGCAGCACGAGCGAGATCAGGAAGTCCACGAGGCTGACAATCGTCGCGCTGGCCGGCACGATCAGCCGCGGGAAGTACACCTTGGAAATCAGGTTGGCGTTGCCGATGAGGCTGTTGCTGCCCTCCGAGAGCGCCGTGGCAAAGAGCTGCCACGGCAGCATCGCCGCGAACACCATCACCGGGTACGGCAGCCCCTCCGGGGAGAGTTTGGCGAGCTTGCTGAAGACCACCGTGAAGACGATCATCGTCAACAGTGGTCGCAGCACGGCCCAAGCGATGCCGATGACTGTTTGCTTGTAGCGCACCAACACGTCGCGCCAGGCCAGGAAGTAGAACAACTCCCGGTAGCGCAGCAGGTCGCGCCAATATTGGCGTTCGCCCCGACCGGCTTCGATGATGAGCGTTTCGGCTTCCATGGAAGAAAGGATCAGGACGGGAAGAACGTTTCCTCTAACTCCAGGCAGAGCGCGTGGTAGATCGGCAGGTGAAACTCCTGGATTTCGACGACGTTGTCGGCCGGCACGCGGATCGCCACGTCCGCGTGCGCCCGCAGGCTGCCGCCGGTGCGGCCGGTGAGCAGGACGGTCTTCATGCCGCGCGCCCGGGCGACGATGCAGGCGTGGAGAACGTTGCGTGCGTTGCCTGAGGTGCTGATGCCCAGGAGTGCATCGCCCGCACGGCCCAGTCCGTGGACCTGTTGCGCGTAGATCATGTCGCCGTGCACGTCGTTGAGCACGGCGCTGCCGAGCGCGATGGAACTGGTGAGCGCCACCGCCGGCAAGGCTCCTTGCAGCCGGCTGGCGATCTCGCCGCCCAAGTCCGCGCCGCCGACAGCTACGATCCGGTCGGCCTCGGCAGCGGGCAGCGGGCGGCGTTTGAGGAATCCTTTCATCAATTCGCCGACGATGTGCTCGCAGTCCGACGCGCTGCCGCCGTTGCCGCACAGGAGCAGTTTGCCCCCGGCGCGGAAGGTCGCCGCCAGGGTGTCGAGCGTCGTACGCAGATCGTCGTGACACTCCGCCAGGGCCGGGTAGCGTTCGATCAGGCGGTCGAGTGGGGCAGTCATGGCGGTGGGCGGCTACTTATACGGCGGACTCAGCTTTTCGTCCAGATGGCTCCGGCGGAGCGGGCCGCCTCGCTGTACTGGCGGATCTGGTCCTGGGTGAGACGCTTGAAGTTGGCGCTCTGCTTGTACATGCGCGCGTCCCGATACCACGCCATCGTGTAGCGCGCAGCGGCAGCGAAGTCCCACACGGGCGACCAGCGCAGGTCGTTCTGGGCCTTGTCGATGGAAAGTTGCCGCCGCGCAGGGCCAGGGGCGGCGACCCCATCGCCCGAACGGTCTTCCCAGCCGCCCGGCCAATGCTTGAGGAGTTCCTGCACGAGGTCGGCGGCCGTGCGCCCGGCGGTGGCGGCCGGGCCGAAGTTGAACGCTTCCGCCCACGCCGCGCCGCCTTCCGGT
>CAXTQD010000031.1:18877-25103 GCA_964246175.1 uncultured Chthoniobacterales bacterium
AGCCCGAGAGGGCGTCGAGCACGTGCAGCCACGGCCGGACCTGCGCCGGGTGACGCACCGGAATCTTCTCGCCCCATTGCAGGGCGCGGATGGCATCCGGCACGACGCGTCCTTCCGACCAGTCGCCGCCGCCGACCGGCTGGCCCAGCCGCGCGCTGGCGACTCGCGCGGGGCTGCCTGCTTCAAGGAACTGGTGCCGATATACGCCGACGGCCAGTTCCGCCATCGCCTGGCTCGCGCCGACCGCGTCCTGGCCGCCGAGGGCGTCTTCTTCGCGGTAGCCGTGAACCCACCCGCGGTCCTCGTAGCAGCCACCCGAGGTCACGCACACCACCGCGCAGGGTTTGCCTAGTGTCCGCAAGGCTTCGAGGACATGGACCGTGCCCATAACGTTGACCGCGTACGTTTTGGCCGGCTCTGCACCCGCCCTCGCCGTGGCGAGGTGGAACACATAGTCTGGCGCCGCTGCCCCCAGCGACGCCGCGACGGCCTCCCGGTCGCGTACGTCACCGACCTGGTGGTCAAGCCGTCCGGCGAGGCCGAGCTGCTCGAAGAGCGACGGCGATCCCGCCGGCACGAGTCCGTAACCGTGGACTGTCGCCCCGAGGCCCAGCAGCCATTCGGCCAGCCACGCCCCCGCGAACCCCGTGTGCCCGGACAACCACACCGTCCGGCCGCGAAAACCGTCACCGAACGTCACCATACGCTCTGGAAGGATGCGACGGAGGAAAGCGGGGCGGTCATGGGCGGGGCGGGAAGGAAGGTGCGGACCATATCAGCACGGTGAAAGGTGCGCCAAGAGGTTTTTGGCGGGTGACTCGACCTGCGCCCAGCGAAAAGCTTGGCGTGTCGCTGGGGGCTGTGGTTTGGTGGGCGGTCGATCCTGCCATGAAGAAAGCTCTAATTTTCGGCGTGTCTGGCCAAGACGGCGCCTACCTCGCGCGCCACCTGCTCGAACGCGGTTACGAGGTCGTCGGCACCTCGCGCGACGCACAGGTCGCCAACCTGGGCAGCCTCGTGCGGCTAGGGGTGCGCGAACAGGTGCGCACCGCCTCGGCGGCCATCAACGACTTCCGCAGCGTCCTCCAACTCCTCGTCCGCGAGAACCCCGACGAAATCTACAACCTCGCCGGCCAGACCAGCGTGGGCTTGTCCTTTGAGCAGCCTGTCGAGACGCTGGAGTCTATCGCCAGCGGCACGCTGAACATCCTGGAGGCTCTGCGCTTCCTCGGGCGGCCGGTGCGCTTTTACAACGCGGCGTCGAGCGAGTGCTTCGGCGAGAGCGGCGACCGACCTGCCGACGAGGAAACGCCTTTCCGCCCTCGCAGTCCCTACGCGCTGGCGAAGGCAACGGCGTTCTGGGCGGTGGCGAATTACCGCGAGGCGTACGGACTCTTCGCGTGCTCGGGCATCCTCTTCAACCACGAGTCACCCTTGCGCCCGGAGCGGTTCGTCACGCAGAAGATCGTTGCCGGGGCCTGCCGCATCGCCGCGGGCGAGGGCGGGGGCAAGCTGCGCCTGGGCAACCTCAGCGTCGAGCGCGACTGGGGCTGGGCACCCGAGTACGTGGACGCCATGTGGCGGATGCTCCAACAGGAACGCGCCAGCGACTACGTCATCGCCACGGGCGAGACGCGGCCGTTGCAGGATTTCGTCGAGCAGGCGTTCGCGTGTGTCGGTCTGGACTGGCGCGAGCACGTCGAGAGCGACAAGGCCCTCCTACGTCCCACCGACCTCAAGCGCGGCTGGGGCGATCCGTCCAAGGCCCACCGCGAACTCGGCTGGCACGCCGAACACAAGATGGACGATGTGGTGCGCCTGATGGTCGAGGCGCGACGGGCTAAATCCGCCGCCTGAGCCCCTTTCCGCCGGCGGCCGGAGGGTGTATATTCGGTCCAGCATGATAGGCCCCTGCCAACTGTGCGAACGCGAGACGCCGCTAACCCGTCACCACCTCGTTCCGCAGTGTCGCCACCATAACAAGTGGAACAAGAAGAATTTCGACCGGCGAGCCATCAAAACGGACCTGTTGATGTTGTGTTCCGGCTGCCACCGGCACCTGCACACGGTCTTTACGGAAAAGGAACTCGAACGGGAGTTCCACGACCTGCCGACGTTGCGGGCGCACCCAGCGGTCGAGCGGTTCGTGTCGTGGCTGCGGACCAAGCCAGTGGGGTTCAAGCCGCCGGGCAGCCGGGTCAAGATGCGGCCGGCGCGGGTGTGAGTTGCAGGCGCGGGTCGTTGTCCAGCATGTCGGCAAGGGGCGGCCAACCGGCGATGTCCATGCCCTGGAAGCTGTGCAGGTAGACAGCCACGGCATCCGCGGGGTACTTGGCGAGCAGGGCGTCAACGGCGGCGTGGAGTTTGTCGGCGTCGGGGCAAGGCGGGAGGTTTTCGATGCCGCCCTGTTCGTCGTGGGCGATGCCGAGGGCGTCGAGGAAGTCGCAGAGCATCGGGGCCTGCGAACCCATCAGCCACATCTGGAGAAGGTTGGCAGAGATTTGCTCGTTCTGCGGGCGGGCGAGGGCGGTCTGCATCCACGCGTGGCGTTCGGGCCGCGGCTTGCGCTCGACGAAAATGGGCCGCAGCTTGCGCGCGGAGGCGAGGGTTTGGATCGCCACGCGGTAGGTGGGTTTGTCCGCGCCTTGGAGGTGGGAGAGGATGCCGTCCACCGTGGGAGCGGAGAGGCGCTGGAAGATGTCCGTGGCTTTGAGCATGGCGGGGTTTGCGGGAGCGGAATAAGTCCACGGCGCCGCCTGGAACGCAAGCGCAAAAGCGCCGCGCCCGTGGCGTTCCAAACTCGGATGAACGCCCCTCCGCCGCAACGCTTGCTGCCGGAGATCGCTACCGGACGAGAAGTTGGATAAACGCTGTGGCCGTGAAAATCCTTTCCATCTTCCGTGCCGTGCCGGTGTGTTTGCTGGCGGCGATTTTAGCTGGCTGCGTCGCCATGCGCTCAATCTCGTGGTGTTGATTGTGCCCTCTGTCGGCGTGAACAGCGGCGCCGGGCAGCTGCCCAACAATCCAGGTTACGGTGTCTGGACGCCATCCCTCTTTGGCGCGCACATCGGCGGTGCCACCGTGTTTGCGAACTTTGCGGTGCAAGCGTTCGATGGAGCAACGGGGCAGCGGCTCCCGATCAAAATCGCCAGCGTGCACAAAATGGCCGATGAAATGTCGCCGGCGGACGCGTTGCGCGCGATCGTGCTCGAAGGGTTGGACGAGCAGTTGGCGCACATGCACCTGACGCCGGCCGAGTGAGCACGGCTTCGTGACGCCGAAATCGACCGGCAGAAAGATTTAGGGCACGGCTCGGAGGGCCATCTCTACCTCGGTTACGAACGCTGCGTCCGCATGGCGTTTTACCGCTGCAACTCGCTATCTAACAACGATACCACCTGCCGCGTCTTTTCTTCATCTTTTATTCGTTGCTTCACTAGCCGGTGTGCGTGCAGCACCGTGCCGTGGTCACGCCCGCCGAAGGCGTCGCCGATCTCGTTGAGACTGCTCTTCGTCAACTCGCGCGCCAAGTACATCGCCACCTGCCGCGGGAAGGCGATGTTTGCCGGGCGGCGCTTACTCGTCATGTCGGCCAGGCGCACGTCGTAATGCTCGGCGACCTTGCGCTGAATTTGGTCGATGGTCACCGTGCGGCGTGCTTCTTCCTGCAAGATGTCCTTGAGCAGGTGTTCGACTTTTTCCTGGGTGAGTGCCTGCCCGCTGAGCGACGCGAAACTCGCCACGCGCATCAAGGCGCCCTCGAGCCGGCGGACGTTCGTGCGGATGCGTTTTGCCAGGAAGTCGTAAATTTCCGGCGCGAGCTTGATCTGCATCGCCTCTGCCTTCTTGCGCAGGATGGCGAGGCGCGTCTCGATATCGGGAGGTTGGAGTTCGGCGGTGAGACCCCACTCGAAGCGCGACACGAGGCGTTGCTCCAGGTTGGCGATCTCGCTCGGCGGCCGGTCGCTGGAAAGCACGATCTGTTTGTGACCGTCGAAGAGCACGTTGAACGTATGGAAAAACTCCTCCTGGCTGCGGTCCTTACCGGCGAGGAACTGGATGTCGTCAATCAGGAGCACGTCGGCGAGCCGGTACTTCTTGCGGAACTTCACCAGCGTCGAATGCTGGATCGCGTCGATGAACTCGTTCGTGAACCGCTCGCTGCTGATGTACATGACCTTCAGGTTTTTCTTCTTGGCGAGCATCGCTTGGCCGATGGCCTGCATCAGGTGCGTCTTGCCCAAGCCGACGCCGCCGTAGAGAAAGAGCGGGTTGTACGTCTTGGCGGGCGCTTCAGCGACGGCCTTGCTCGCAGCCTGCGCGTACTGGTTGTTCTGGCCGACGACGAACGTCTCGAAATTGTTGCGCGGGTTCATGCCGGCCGCGTTGGTGTCACCCGATTCCGGGTTGGACGCGGCGGCCATCTCGGCGGCGGGCACGGCGCGGCCCTCGCCGTTGCTGCCGTTGACGCTCTTCTCGGCGGCGGGTCCGGCCAGGACTTCCGCATAGCCGTTCGCCGACGCGCCGTTGAGGGGCACGGGTTGGTCTTCCGCGAAGACAAACCGCATCGCCCGCGGCGCGCCGAGCACACCCATCACGGCCGACTGCACCATCGGCATGTAGTTACTCTCGATCCAGAGCTGGTGGATCGTGTTGGGCACGCGCAGGGTCATCTCCTGCTCGTCGGCGCGCACAAGTTCGATCGCCGCGAACCATCGCTGGAACGTGTCGGCGCTGACCTGCGGCTTGATCGCCGAAGCGATGCTCGCCCAAATCTGACGATAGCTGTCTTGCTGCATACGGGTGGAAAAACGGCGTGCCCCGCCGGTGGGTTGGTTACAACTTTGGCGCGATCTCCGCGCCACCCTTTCCTTTCTTCGGTCCGACTTCGTTTCGCGCCGACCTACTTCCGCCGCCCCGGCGAACAAAACGAACGGGCGGGCGCGAAGCAGGTTTGGAAGGTCGGCGATCCACTCATAGGAAGTCGTGCGGGGAGGTTCTGAGGAGGGGTGAAAGTGATGCCCAAGAAGTAGTGAATCCCGGCCGAAACGGACAAGGAAAAAAAGCGGTTTCTCAGAAAAGATTCGGCGAAGAAGTCTGCGAAAAAATGGTGAAAATATTTTTGCCTAGGACGTTCCACCTAGGGCGTCTCTAGGGGACCAATCCGCGTGTTCCACAGACACTTAAAACGGAGTTGGCCGAGAAGTTGCTCTTGCGCTCCGCGGTCGTGAATAACTAGTTGTGAGCTCCTGTGAATAATTTTCAGGCTTCCGGCGCTCAGACACCAGCAATCGCCGCCTCGGCGAGGGGCTTGACGAGCACCTTTGAGTGGCGTCCGCTCCCCTCGTATTTTTCGCGCCGCGCGGCGGGCAGCACGCTGGCGTCGGCTTCGTGGAAGCCGCCCTTCTGCTGGAGATAAACAAACGCCTGCGTGGACAGCGCGAACATCTCCTGGAAACCCTCCGAGCGTGCGAGGTTTTCGACGAAGGTCATCAACCGCCGCCCGTAGCCGGCGTTCTCCTGCGTCTTGCTGACGTAGAGGCAGGCCAGCTCCGCCTTGCCCTCCTCGCGGTATGGATGCAGCGCGATGCAGCCGGCGAGATTGCGGTCGATCTCCAGCACCCAGTAGTCCTCGATGCGCGCGAGGATGTCGGCGCGGGTGCGGCGCACGAGTTCCTCATTCTGCACGCTCTGGCGGATGAGCGCGAGGATGCGGCGCACGTCCTTCTTAAACGCGCGTCGGATATGCTGATACTCGTTGGAGTGCACCATCGTGCCGATGCCCTCGCTGCTGAAGATTTCGGCCAAGAGCGCCTCGTTGACATGGCCGTCGAGCAGGTGGACGCGCGGGATGCCTTGGCGGCAGGCGCGGGCGGCGGCTTCGAGCTTGAGTTCGAGCGGGCGCGCGCCGGTGGTTTGCAGGCGATGTTTCTTGACGGTCTCCTCGGCCTCTTCGACGGAGAGTTGGCGCACGAGCGTGCCGTCCTCGAAACGTAGACTACCGCCTTCGCACAGGAAGAGGACCTTCGCCGCGCGCAGAGCCTCGGCGATCTCCACGGCGACGCTGTCGGAATTGATACGGTACGTCTTGCCGTCGCCGTCAAATCCCAGCGGCGGCACGACGGGCACCATGCCCTGGTCGAGGAAGAGCTGGAGGCTGGCGGCGTCGATGCGGTCCACGCGGCCGGTGTAGAGCTGGTCCACGCCACCGAGGATGCCGGCGGGG
>CAXTQD010000032.1:0-2049 GCA_964246175.1 uncultured Chthoniobacterales bacterium
GCTACCCGCACCGTGCTCGGCCCGCTCCAGGAACGCCTCGGCGCACGGTTCGCGGAGGTCAGCGGCGAGCGCGACCGGCACATCTTCCTCGACGAATCACTACGGGTCCGCGGCTTGGGCCGCAAGGAAGCGGACCTCGTCGCCTTCGACGAACTCTCCCAAGGCGCTAAGGAACAACTGCTCCTCTGCCTGCGCTTGGCCGTCGCGGAGGAACTCGCCGCCTCGCCCGCGGCCGGCCCGCAGTCGCTCGTGCTCGACGACGTGCTTGTCAATACCGACGCCGCCCGCCAGCGCCGGGTGCTCGACGTGCTCGCCAACGCCGCAGCCGGTGGGTTGCAAATCCTTGTCTGCACCTGTCACCCCGACCGTTACCGCGGCGTCGGGGAAATCGTGAACGTGCGCCGCGGCTGAACGCCGCGCCCCGGCGGCGGTCCATGCAGACAGCCCGCCGTACCCGATGACTTGGCTGACCGACCCCGAATCTTGGCTGGCGCTGTTGACCCTGCTCTCGCTGGAAATTGTCCTCGGCATCGATAACATCATCTTCATCGCCATTCTCACCGCCAAGCTCCCGGCTGAACAACAGGGCCGCGCGCGTACGGTTGGACTCGCATTGGCGATGATCACCCGCGTGGCGCTGCTGTGTTCCGTGGCGTGGCTGACGCGCCTGACGCAGCCGCTTTTCAGCGTGTACGGGAAGGAGTTCGCCGGCCGCGACCTGATCTTCCTCGTCGGTGGCTTGTTCCTGTTGACCAAAACGACGCGTGAAATTCACGCCCGCATCGAGGGTGAAGAGGACAACGCCAGCGACCCGCGCCGTGGTCCGTCTTACACGTCAATCCTTCTGCAAATCATGCTGTTAGACATGGTGTTCTCGCTGGACTCGATCATCACGGCTGTCGGCATGGTGGACGCGGTTCCCATCATGATCGCGGCCGTGGTGCTCGCCGTGTTCGTGATGATGTTCGCTTCGGGAAGCATCAGCCGTTTCGTCGAGCGACACCCGACCATCAAGATGCTCGCCCTCAGCTTCCTGCTGCTCATCGGCGTGACACTCCTCGCCGAAGGCTGGGGCCAGCACGTCGCCAAGGGCTACCTCTACTTTGCGATGGGGTTTTCTCTGTTCGTCGAGTTCCTCAACATGCGTCAGCGACGCAAGGTCACGCCCGCAACTCGCGGGGTGTGACCACGACGAAGAGCTTCTCCGTGCCGCGCACAATCATCACGGGTGAGGGCACGTCGATCTCAGAGGCCACGAGGCGCTTGTGGAGTTCGTCAATGGTGCCGATGGTGTGACCCTTGAAGCCGACGATCACGTCGCCCTGCTTGATCCCGGCGCGTTCGGCGGGGCTGCCGGATTCCACGCTGGCGGCGAGCACCCCGCGCGCGGACGGTAACTGGTGGAAACGCACCACACGCGGATGGAGCGGCACGTTCTGGCCCGCGACGCCGATGGACGAGCGCCGGATGCGGCCTTCCTTGATGAGCCATGCGGCGACGAACTGCGCCGTGTTGCTGGCGATGGCGAAGCAGATGCCTTGCGCGGGCAGGATGACGGCCGTGTTGACGCCGATGACCTCGCCGGCACTGTTGACCAGCGGCCCGCCCGAATTGCCCGGGTTGAGCGCGGCATCGGTCTGGAGGATGTCGTCCATCAGCCGTCCGCTCTGTGCGCGCATCGTGCGACCGAGCGCTGAGACGATGCCGGCGGTGACGGTTTGCTGAAAACCGTATGGACTGCCCACAGCAACCGCGATTTGACCAACACGCACACCGGCGCTGTCCGCCAGCCGGACGTGCGGCAGCGGCGCGGCGTCCGGCGGCGTGGCGACACGGATGACGGCGAGGTCGGTATCGGGATCGGTGCCGACGACACGGGCGGGCAGCGTGCGCGCGTCGTGGAGGGTGACTTCCAATTCGCGCGCGCCGTGGACGACATGGCTGTTGGTGAGGATGAAGCCGTCGGGCGCGATGACGAAGCCGGAACCGCTGCCCTGGCCGTGCTCGCCGGCGACGATGCGGATGTTGACCACGCTGGGCGCAACGCGG
>CAXTQD010000032.1:2059-25060 GCA_964246175.1 uncultured Chthoniobacterales bacterium
ACGCGGTTGACCACGGCGGCGACCGTCCGCGAATAGGTGTCGAGCAACGCGGAATCGTCGTCGAACGCGAGCGACACGGCGGACTGATCGGCGTCCTGCTCGCTGAAGAGAGGAGAAAGAATCATGGAACGTTTGTTCGCAAACATACGAACTATGAAACAGATCGTTCCCTTGTGCTATGCTGTCAAGCATGCCGCTCCAACACCGCCCCCCTACCCGGTCGCAACTCCGACTGCCGGCGGTGCTCTTCGCGCTGAGCGACCCGGCGCGGCTGCACATCGTCAAGACGCTCGAAGCGCGCGGCGAGACGATGTGCGCGGCGGTGGGATTATCGTTGGCGAAATCGTCGTGTTCGCGGCACTTCAAGGTGTTGAGGGAAGCGGGCGTGATCCGCACGCGGCGTTGCGGGACGGCGTATCTGAACTCCTTGCGCCGCGACGAACTCGACACGCGTTTCCCGGGGTTGCTTGACGCGGTGCTCGGAGCGGTTGGTAGTCGAGATGCAGGATGAATCCCCGGCCGCAACACGGGCTGCTTCAGCGATTGAGCGCGTCGAACTTGTCTCGTCGCCTTCCGAGCAGATGCAGCACGCGGTCCCAGCGTTTGTTCATGGAAAGTCCCGGGCGGTACGTCGGCTCGTAGCCGGTGAGATCGAGTGGGTGCAACGCGCGGCCGGTTTGTGCGAAGAGGCCGTTGAGCGTCGCGGCGAGTTCGGCGTCGGTGATCGTTGGCTCCACCGGCGCACCAACCTGCACGAAGATGCTCGGGCGCGATTCAACCAGCCACTCGTATCGGAGCACCATTGGCAGCACCAGCGCATCTGCGCGTCGTGCGAGGAACAACGCTCCCGGCTTGACCTCCAACGGTTCGCTCGCCGGCAGCAATCTCCCCTGCACGAACATCCACACCAAGCGTGACGGCTCGCGCAGAATCTTCACCGCGTAGCGCATCCCCGGCAACGCCGACGCCCGTGTGGCGAGATCGACGCCGAACACGCCCATCCAGGTGAAGAACCGGTAGCGGCGGAGGTTTTTCTCTTCCATGGCAAGATGGATGTCGTGCGGCAGCAAGCGGTGCGACAACACATAGAGGACGAAGCCATCCCACCAGTTCGTGTGGTTCACGCAGCCGACCACCGGCCGCCCGGCGGGCAGCGCGCGCAGGTGTTCCGCGCCACCGACGTAAACGTTGTGGAAACGACGACGCAGCGTGCGGTCCAGCCAGCGACGCAGCGCCCAGTTAAACGGCGCGAGTTTACGGGCGGGAATCATGCCGCGTGCGCCGATGGTCGCGCCACGCGCGGCCGGCGAGGACGAGCTTGCGCGCGAAGGAGGTTTTCGCGCGTCGGCGGAGCACTTCGTAGTCGAGTTTCTCGACCTCGTCGAGGATACCCGCGTAGACGTGGCGCATGAGCCAGACGGTGAACTGCGAACCGTCGTCGGCCAACAACGGGATGCCCGCTTCCGCGCGATGGTAGTATTCACGAGCACGTGCGGCTTGTTGGCGCAACAACGCCCGCAACGGCTCGGCGACCCGGTCGAGGGCCAGTATTTCGGTGGTAACACCGGCCGCCGCCATCTCGTCGGCGGGCAGGTAGACACGGCCCATCGCAAAATCCTCGCCCACGTCGCGCAGGATGTTCGTCAGCTGCATGGCGATGCCGAGGTCGATGGCGCGTTCGCGGCCGGCTTCGTCGCGCAGTTCAAAGATGCGCGCCATCATCAAGCCCACCACGGACGCGACGTGGTAGCAATAATCCTGCAACTGCGGCCAGTCGGCGATCCGCACCGGGCCGAGGTCCATGCTCACGCCCTTGAGCAAATCGAGGAAGGGCTGTTTTTCGATCCCGTAGCGATTCACCGCCCAAGCAAACGCGGGCGCGAACGGCGGCTCCTTCAAATCACCGGCCACCATCCGGTCGAACGTGTCACCAACCCGCGCGAGGGTTTTCTCCACGTTGGTGCCCTCCCCGCGGTCCACGAGGTCGTCGGCGTACCGGCAGAACGCGTACACGGCATAGGCGGCGCGTTTCTTGTCGGTCGGCAATGCGACCGAGGCGAAGTAGAAACTGCGCGCATGCCGCTTGGTCTGCGCGTGGCAGTAGGCGTGGCTCGCGGCGAGTTCGGCGTCGTTCATCCCGCGACTACCTCGCCGGGATCACGCGGTCGAGCAACTTCGCGCTGGACAGCACACCCGGCATCCCCGCGCCCGGGTGGGTGCCCGCGCCAGCGAAGTACAGGCCATGCACGTCCTCGCTGACATTATGCGGGCGGAACCACGCGCTCTGCGTCAGCACCGGCTCGAACTGGAATGCGCTCCCGCGGAAGGCGTCGAGGTCTGTCTCGAAGTCCAGCGGCGTCATGATGCGCTTGGTAACGATGTGTTTGCGCACGTCAGGACAAACTTCAGGAATTTCGAGCGAGGCGAGGATGGCGTCGGCGTACTGCTCCTTGACGGCGTTCCAATCCGCTTTGCCGAGGAGGTTCGGCACGGGCGAGAGGACGTAAAAACATTCCCCACCCGGAGGCGCCAGAGTCGGGTCGGTACGCGTCGGCGCGTGCAGGTAGAGCGAGAAATCCTCCGCGAGATGCTTGCGCTTGAAGATGTCGTGCAGCAGCGCCTTGTAACGTTCGGTCAGGATAATCGTGTGGTGCGCAAGATTTGGGTAAGTCCGGTCCGTACCGAAGTACACGACGAACAGGCCCATCGAATAGCGCATGCGTTCCAACTTGCGGTCGGTCCACTTGCGGCGCGCCATGCCGGGCAGGAGCTTGCGGTAGGTGTTGGCTACATCACCGTTGGAGACGACGACCTCCGCGGGGAAGCGGCGACCATCGACGGTGCGCACGCCGGAGACGGTGTGGCCGGAGGTCAGTTCGATTTCCTCGGCGCGGGCGTTAAGGTGCAGCCGGCCGCCCATCTCGGTGAACATCTCCAGCAGACCGGTGACGATGGCCCCCGTGCCACCCATCGCAAAGTGGACGCCCCACTTGCGTTCGAGATAGTGGATCATCGAGTAGATCGAACTCGACTGGAACGGGTTCCCACCGATCAGCAGCGGGTGAAAGCTGAACACCTGCCGGAGCGCCGGGTCTTTGATGAAGTTGGACACCAGCTTGTAGACGGACTGGTGCGACTGTAAGCGCACGAGGTCGGGCGCAATTTTGAGCATGTCCCACAACCGGGTGAACGGCTGGTCGGCCAGGTCCGTGAACGCCCGGTCAAAGACCGCGCGCGAGCGTTCGACGAAGCGCAGGTAGCCCGGCACGTCGTCCGGGTTGAACTTCTTGATCTCCGCGATGATTTCGGCTTCGTCCCCGGTGTAGTTGAAGACCCGCCCGTCGTGGAAGACGATGCGGTAGAACGGACTGCACGGCACGATCTTGACGTAATCCTCGGTGCGCTTGCCGCCGAGGGCGAAGAGTTCGTCGATCAGAAAGGGCGCGGTGATAATGGTCGGGCCGGCGTCGAAGGTGAAGCCGTCCTGCCGGTAGACGTACGCGCGCCCGCCAGGCTGGTCGCGCATTTCGAGCAGGTCCACGTCGTAGCCGCGCGCCTGCAAACGGATGGCCGACGCGATGCCGCCGAAACCGCTGCCGATGACGACCGCGCGTGGACGTGTGCTGCCGCCAGCGCGGGACGGTGGGGCTTCAGTAGGGGCAGCGGCGATCATATCGTCAAGTCTAACCGTGGGTGCGGACCTTTTCCACCCCGCCGGCCACGCCGCGCACGAGGCGAATCAGCCCGAGCAGGCGTTCCTGGACTTTGGGCGTGAAGCGCGAGCGCAAGATTTCCGCGTCGGCCTGCGTGAAGAGTTCATCCATGCGGCGCCCGAGCAGACGCACCGCGCCGCTCTTGGCGATGAGATCGCGCACGCGCGCCACCGTGCCTTCCGAAGGGCCGCACGCGGTGAAACAAAGCTGGAGCATGCCGCGGTCGGTTTCGTTGAGCAGGTCGAAGGCGGTACGCATGAGAAGCGTTTTCTTGCCTTCGAGGATGTCGGCGGGCACCTCGGCGTCCGAACGCTCGAAGCGCGCGAACTCGACAAGGTCGTTTTGCACCTGGAACGCCAGGCCCGCCGGCCGGGCAACCCGCGCGAGAGTTTCGAGGTCATCGGCGTCCGCACCGTGCAGGACGGCCGCCATTGCCAGCGGGCACTCGATGGTGTAGCGCGTGGTCTTGAGCAGGTACATCTGCTCGATGTCGGCGACCCCGACCCGGGCCACGTCGCGCGTGCCGTAGAGGATGTCGGCGGCCTCGCCAAAGCCGGTTTCGACCATGCAGCCAAGCAGGAGTGAGCCCAGGCGTGCAACGGTCGCGGGCGGGGCGGCCGTGGATTCCAGAAGGCTCTTCTGCGCGAGGGCGAAGAGCACGTCGCCCAGGACGAGGGCAAGGTTGGAACCGGCGCGGTGGCGGTCGGTGAACGACGGCAGCCGCCCCTCGATGGCGCGGTGCAGGGTCGGTAGCCCACGGCGGGTCTCCGAGCGGTCGATGATGTCGTCGTGGATCAGGATGAAGGCGTGGAGCAGTTCCAGGCTGACGGCCACGGCAAGGAGGTCGCGCTTCTCGGTTTCCTCTTGCGCGAAGACCCGTTCGGCCAGGAGGAAGAGCAGCGGGCGCAGGCGCTTGCCCGGGCGCAGCACGAAGTCGGTCAGGTCATCGTAGAGCGCTCCAAGCGCCGGACGGCGCAGGTAGTCGGCGCGCTGGGAGGCGAGGTATTCACGCAGGCGGGCGTCGACGCGCCCGCGCAGTTCGTCGAACCCGCCCTCGGACCATGGGGTTGCGCCAGACGATGGGTAAAGAAGAGGTCCGGACACGGTGGGGGTACGCGGTGCGTTCATTTCCGGATGCCGGGTGGGCGGTTTCGGGTTAGGTGTTAGCGGAGAAGCCCTGCCATGTCATTTGCAAAGATTTTCTCTGATCCGAGCTTTGCCCCCTCGCCAGCGGTACGCGGGTTCCGGCGGCTGCTGGAGCCGTGCGGCGATGGGGCGTTGGAGGCTCTCGCAAAGCGTTCGCAGGCGCTGACGCACAAGCACTTCGGCCGCACGATGCGGCTGTTCGCGCCGTTGTACCTGTCGAACGAGTGCATCAACAACTGCAAATACTGCGGGTTCTCGCGCGACAACCCGATCCTGCGCGTGACGCTGCCGGTGAAGGAGGTCGTGCGCGAGGCGCAGCACCTGCACGCGCAAGGGTTTCGCAACGTGCTGCTCGTCGCGGGGGAGCACCCGAAGTTCGTGTCCAACGGCTACCTGGAAGATTGCGTGCGCGCCGTGCGCGAGGCGGCGGGGGTGCCGGCGGTGTCGCTGGAAGTCGGACCGATGGAGACGGAGGAATACCGCCCGCTCGTTGCCGCCGGCGCGGAGGGGCTTGTTGTTTACCAGGAGACTTACCAGCGTGAGGTGTACGCGGAGATGCACACGGCGGGGCCGAAGCGGGACTTCGACTGGCGGCTGGACTGCCCGGAACGCGCCTACGCAGCCGGGTTCCGGCGACTGGGCGTCGGGGCGTTGTTCGGGCTGTGCGACTGGCGCAAGGAAGCGGCGGCTTTGGCGGCGCACGTTGATTACCTGTTGCGGGGTTGTTGGAAGGCGCACGTCACCGTCAGCTTGCCACGGTTGCGACCGGCGGCGGGGGGGTTCGAGCCGCGGTATCCGCTCGGCGACCGGGAGTTGGTGCAACTGCTCTGCGCGTTGCGGGTCACTTTCCCGCAGATCGGGTTGGTGCTCTCGACGCGCGAGGCTCCGGCGTTGCGTGACGCGCTGATCCCGCTGGGGGTGACGAGCATGAGCGCCGGCAGCCACACCGAACCGGGCGGCTACACGGGCGCGGGACGCGATGACCTGCACCTGACCGTGCGGGGGCGGCGTTGCGAGACGGACGCCGCGCAGGCCGTCGGGGCGCAGGCGGAAGGGCAGTTCGACATCGCCGACGACCGCAGTCCACGCGAGGTGGCGGAGTCGCTCCGCACGCGGCACGGCTTGGAACCCGTGTGGAAGGACTGGGACGCGGCGTTGGCCGGCGGGGTTTGAGGGCGATGCAACACGGCGGCACAATCTCGATCATCTTGAACGGCGAACCGCGCCCTGTACCGACCGGGGCAGGGCTGGCGGCGTTGATTGAGAGTCTCGGCTTGCCGGCGCAGGGTGTCCTGATCGAACACAACGGCACGGCGCTGTTGCGCGACGAGTGGCCGGACGTGCGCCTGGCCGAAGGCGACCGACTGGAGATCTTGCGCGTCGTCGCGGGTGGCTAGTCTGCCTGGCGCGCCTTGTCCGCGTACGCTTGCGCCTGGAGGCCGAGTTCGGCCGCCTTGAAGGCGTGGGCCTGCGTCATAGCGTTCTCGGTGCGGTTGAGGCAATCCAGGATGAGTTGGCCGAAGAAGGGGAAGCCGACCTGCCCGGAGAGTTTGAAGTGCTTCTCGCCCTCGGCGTTGACCAAAAACAGGTGGTCGCCGGTCTTTTCGGTGGCGACGTTGGTGTACTTGCGCAGTTCGATGTAGCCGTCCGCTCCAAGGATCACCGTGCGGCCATCGCCCCACGCGGACGCCCCCTTGGGCGTGAGCCAGTCGACGCGCTGGTAGTTGCTCGCGCCGTTGTCGCCCAGGAACACGGCTTCACCGAAATCCTCCAGTTCGGGGAACTCGGGATGGCAGTAGTTCGCCACGCGGGCGTGCTGCACCACGGCGTCCTTCGCCCCCGTAAAGGACAAGAACTGCTCGCACTGGTGGCTGGCGATGTCGCAGAGGATGCCGCCATATTTCGCCTTCTGGAAAAACCAGTCCGGACGCGACTTCAGATCGCCGACGCGGTGCGGCCCGAGGCCGAGCACCTGCAACACTCGGCCGACCGCGCCCTGCTCGATCAACTGGCCGGCGAACACAGCGCACTCCACATGGAGACGCTCGCTGTAGTAGACCATGTACTTCCTGCCTGTCGTGGCGGTGCGGGTGCGGGCGCTTTCGAGCTGTTCGAGCGTCGTGAAGGGGCATTTGTCGGTGAAATAATCCTTGCCGGCGTCGAGCACACGCAGGCCGAGCGCGCAGCGTTCGCTGGGAATGGCGGCGGCGGCGACGAGCTTGATGGCCGAATCATTGAGGATCTCGTCCTCGGACGCGGCGACACGCGCGGTCCGGTAGCGGTTGCAGAACGCCTCGACCTTCAGCGGGTCGGGATCGTAAACCGCGCGCAGTTCGCCACCGGCCTCGATCAGGCCGTTGCACTGGCCGTAGATGTGTCCATGGTCGAGACCGATGGCCGCAAAGGGGAAGTCGCCCGAGTTGCAGACCGGGCTGGGCTTGCCCTGCGGGGCGTAGTTCATGCCGTCGGCGGCGGGATGGGAGGACATAGAGCAGGAAGGATGCGGGAGGCGGGAGGCGGGATGGAAGCAGAAAAAGGCGAATTTGGTTGCGGTGGCAAGACCGTTTCGCACCATGCTGGCACGGTGCATCTCTGGTATAAATCCGTGGCTGGTGCGGCGGCTGACGTTTGGAGCGAACAGGTTGGCACCTTCGTCGGCGCGGGGAGGGTCGCCCTTGTCCGGCGGGCGGGCGGCACACGCGAACGGCTGGAAGTGTACTGCGACACCCACCGGGAAGCGGATGAACTCGCGCGGCAATTCGGAGGGCGGGTACGGACCGTGCGCGCGGAGAGTTGGCATCCTGCTCCCACCACCCGACCGGGCCGGCCGCTGGCTATCGGCGGACGGCTGTGGGTGACGGGGCGGGAGGAAGAACTCTCCACCCTGCGCGCCGCACATCCGGGCAAGCCGGTGTTGTGCATCCCCGCGGCGATGGCCTTCGGCACGGGGGAACATGCCACGACCGCCATGTGCCTGCGGTTTCTGGCGGAAACGTCCCGTGGCCTCGCAGCTCCCTGGGATCTGCTCGACCTGGGCAGCGGCAGCGGCATCCTGGCGCTGGCAGGACGACTTTTCGGTGCGCGGACAGCTTTCGGGTTGGACAACGATCCGCACGCCGTCCGCACCGCGCACGCGAACGCCGGCCTCAACGGCGTGCGCGGCGTGCGGTTCGAGCGGGGGGATTTGCTGCGTGGCACGCTGCCCGAAACCTACGCCGGCTGGCAGGTAGTTGCGGCGAACCTTTTCAGCGAGTTGCTCACTCCCCTCCTGCCATCCATCCGCGGCCTGCTGGCAGACGACGGGGTCCTGATCGCTTCAGGCATCCTGCTGTCGCAAGCGGCGGCATTGGAGGCGGCCTTCACCGCGGAGGGCCTGGAGGTCGTGACCAAGCGCCGTCGCGGCAAGTGGACGGCGTTTCTCGTGCGCCGGGCGGTGGGACCGCGCGCGAATCAGACTGCATGACCGCAAACGAACAAACCCTCGGCGGACGCCTGCCCCTGCTCAAGCCCGACGAACTCGACCGCGACCAGCGCACACTCTACGATCAAATGGAGGCCGAACTCGTCCCTTGGGCGAAGAAGTCCGGTTTCCAAGCTGCCACGGAGGATGGCCGGCTGGTCGACCCCTTCAATCCTCTCCTCTACAGCCCAAAACTCGGCGAAGGTTTCCTGACCGCGCTCAGCGCCGAACGCTCCCACACCTCCCTCGACGCGAAAGTGCGCGAGGTGATCATCCTGAGCGTCGGCGCGGTGTGGCAGTCCGCCTACGAACTCTACGCGCACCGGGCCGTCGCCGGGAAGGCGGGCCTCTCAACGAAGGTCATCGAAGCTCTCGCCGCTGGGCAAACGCCGGACGGTCTGACGGACGATCAGCGCACCGCACACGAGTTCGCCCGCAGCCTCGCCGCCGAACACCGCATCGACCCCACGCTCTACCCGCGGGCGGTGGACGCCTTCGGCAAGAAGGGCGTCGTGGACATGATCCACCTCGTCAGCCTCTATATGGCGACCTCGGCGCTGCTCAACGCCTTCGACGTACCGACGCCGGAAGACTAGCCTTCCGGCCGAACCTCGTCGCCGACCCGCAGGCGGCCGCTCGGCGCGGCCGGGATGACATTTTGGCCGAACACCACCTCCCCTTCGGCCGTACGCCGGTAGCGGGCCAGCGTGCGCAGGGGTTCCGCGTCGCGTTCGAGGGTTTGCTGGTCGGTCGTGGTGACGATGCACCGTCCGCAAGGCCCACCGCCGAAGAACCGCACCGCGCCGACCCGGAATGCCTTCCAGGTGTCCTCCGCGTACGGAGCGGCGCAGCCGGCCACGACGAGGTTGGGCCGAAAGCGGTCCATCCCTAAAGACTCGGGCAGGTCGAGGCGGCGGTTGAGGTCGTCGAGCGACTCTTCCGAGACGACCAGCACCGGGAAACCGTCGGAGAACGCGACTTCCACCGGGCGCGTGTGGACCTCGGGGTGGATGTCGTCCGGCAAGCGTTCGACGGGCCGCACGCGCCGTGAGCGTTCCCCGGTCGTGACCAGCCGGCACGGTTGGCCAATCACGTCGGTGAGCCAGCGTGCGGCCTCGTCTCCTGTGTCGTCGGCCACGACGGTGTCGCGCCAGATGACGACCTCACGCGCCGCGCGGCCCGGTGAGTGCCAGGGGACGCGCAGTTCGTCCGCGCCGGGCGCGCGCAGGCCCAGCACGTCTTTGGTCATGGCGGTTTCGATGTGGGCGAGGATCGGCGTGGCGCGCTGCGTCATCTGCCGACCCTGCCCATCTACGATCATCATCTCGCGGTCGTGGACCACCCCACGCCGATCCAGGGCGGTTTCGGTCAGCGCCACGCCGCGGCAGGATTTCACCGGGTAGCAAAACAGGGCGGAAAGATGCGGCATCGTCGCGCGAACGTAACCCCTTGCCCGCGCGGTACGCACGGCAAAACTCGCGGCCCTGCTCCCGTCCTCGCTCCTAAAGCCTGTTGGCATCCTCCCAGCAGTGTGGCTATGCTGCGCGCGATCCCATGCGCGTCCCCGCCCTTCTTTCCGTGCTGATCTTGTCGGCCATTGGTTCTCGCGCTGCGGCGCAATTAACCACCCTCCATGCCTTCGCCGATGGTGACGGGGCCAACCCAGCCGCGGCACTCGTGCGCGGCCCCGACGGCTTTTTCTACGGCACGGCACCGGCGGGCGGTGGCAACGGCACGGGCACGGTGTTCCGCCTCGGCACCGACGGCACGTTGACGGTCCTGCACAGCTTCGCCGACACCGACGACAACAACGTCAACGCCGATGGAGCCACGCCGACCGCGGCGCTTGTGCTCGGCAGCGACGGCTTCTTCTACGGGGCCGCGCAGAGCGGCGGCAGCGCGGGGCTCGGCACCGTGTTCAAGATTGGGACGGACGGGACGTTCACAACGCTCTACAACTTCGGCACCGCCGACGGCAACAATCCCGTCGCCGCGCTTGTCCTCGGTTCCGACGGCAACTTCTATGGCACGACGCTTAACGGCGGGTCGAGCGACCTCGGCACGGTGTTCCAGATCACGCCCGGTGGGACGTACAAAACGTTGGTTTCCTTCGGCGGGAGTAATGGCAACGCTCCTGCCGGTGCGCTGGTGGCGGGCGACGACGGTGCCTTCTACGGCACGACGCGCTACGGCGGAGCCAACGGCTTGGGCACGGTCTTCCGCGTCGACACGGCGGGCAACCTGGGGACGGTCTACAGCCTCGACGCCAACTCCGGCACGAATCCGACCGGCGCGTTGGCGAAAGGCTCCGACGGTGCTTTCTACGGCGCAGCCCCTTCCAACGGAGCGAACGGTCGCGGCACGGTTTTCCGGGTCACGACCGGCGGCGCGCTGGCGACCCTGCACGCTTTTAGTTCCGCCGACAGCGCCACGTACCCGGGTACGGTGACATTCGGCTCCGACGGCAACCTCTATGGGACGACCGGCGAGGGCGGCTCCAAGAACCGTGGGGCGATCTTCCGCCTGACGACGGGCGGAACATTCACGAATCTGTATGCCTTCACCGGCAGCAACGACGGCGGCTACGCGGTCGCGGCCCCGGTATTCGGCTCCGACGGCAACCTCTACGGGACGACCTCCGACGACGGCGCGAACGGCGACGGCACGGCCTACCGACTGTCGCTGGCGGCGCATCCGGCGTTCTTCACAGGCGAGGTGGCGCTCTCCGACGCCGTGTACTATCTCACCCTGCCAAACGGCAACGTCTTCGGCTATTACGGCTACCTTTCCGACCCGCGGTACATCTACCACTTCGATCTGGGCTATGAGTACCTGTTCGATGCCGGCGACGGCAAAGGAGGCGTGTACTTCTACGATTTTAAGAGCGGTGACTTCTTCTACACTTCACGCGTGTTCCCGTTCCCGTTCCTGTATGATTTCACGCTGAAAGCCGTACTCTACTACTACCCCGATCCCAACAACGTCGGGCACTACAACACCAACGGCGTGCGCTACTTCTACAACTTCGCCACGGGCCAGATTATCACGCGGTAGGATTGGCAGTCAACCGGCCGCAGGTCGCGGTGCGATTCAGCCGCTACCTATGAGCTTGCTTCATCCTTTCAGAGACCGTGCGGACGGCCGCAAGGTGCGTTACGCGGTGGTCGGCGCGGGTTGGATTTCGCAGGAGGACTTCATGCCCGGGGTCGAGCACACGGGCAACTCCACCTTGACCGCGCTCGTCACCGGTGACGCCGAAAAGGCGCGCGAACTCGGCCAAAAGTACGGCATCGAAACGACGACCGACTACGCTGGCTACGATGCGCTCCTGAAGTCTGGCAAGATCGACGCGATCTACTTGGGCACGCCGAACAACGACCACACGTCGTTCGTCGTGCGGGCGCTGGCAGCGGGGGTTCACGTCTTTTGCGAAAAGCCGATGGCCCCCACGGTCGAGGAATGCGAAGGGATGATCGCCGCCGGCAAGAAGAGCGGCGCGAAGCTGATGCTCGCTTACCGGTTGCACTTCGAGGAGGCGACGGTGGAAGCCATCGAAGCCGTGCGGGAGGGAAAGATCGGTGAGCCGCGGATTTTCAGCAGCGTGTTCACCCAGCAAGTGTCGGCCGAGAACAGCCGCACCGTGGCCAAGAACTGGGCCGGGCCGCTGCCCGACATGGGGCCGTACCCGATCAACGCGGCGCGGCAGCTCTTCGAGGCTGAGCCGACGGAGGTGTTCGCGTTTTCGGCGAGCCTGAAGGAGACGCGCTTTGCGGAGGTCGAGGAGATGATCGCGGTGACGATGCGGTTCCCCAACGAGCGGTTAGCTCAGTTCACGATCAGCTACGGCGCGAACCCGATGAGTCAGTACCGGATTGTCGGCACCGAGGGCGACCTGGAAGTCTCGCCGGGGTATTCGATCCCCGAGCCATTGGTACACACGCTGACCGTCGGCGAGAAGAAGACCACGAAAAGCTTCGGCAAGGTCGATCAGTTCGGTGGGGAGACGAAGTATTTCTCCGACTGCGTGCTCGACGACAAGGAGCCCGAACCCAGCGGTGAGGAGGGATTGGCCGATGTACGTGTCATCAAAGCCATCGAAGCATCGCTGAAAACGGGTCGACCCGTGCAGGTGCCACCGGGCCAGACCCGGACGCAGCGGCCATCGCGCACACAGGTGATGAAGCTGAGCGCCGTCAAGCAGGGCGAGATGGTCAAGGCCGCGCCGCCGGAAGGCGACGAGAAGTCGTAAAGGACTCCGCGCCGCAGGTGCTCGTCCTCAAGGTAGGGACGGCTCTCCAAGCCGCCCCCTACCCTCCTCTGGGTTAAATGTTCCCGGAACAGGAAAATTTGGGAGTGGCACGGAGAGCCGCCCCTACCTTGAGGATGAGCAGGGTTTGCGCGAGGCTCGCCGCCATGCGCCTGCGTCCCTCTTCTCTCGGCCTACGCCTGCTGGCAGCCATCGGGGCAGCCGGCTTGATCGTCGTCTTCTGTTTGGGGCTGACTTGGCGCAATCCATCGGTCTTCTGGAACGACGACTACCAGGTCTCGATCCTGCCCGTGCTCGCTGACATGGCGCGCTCTTGGCACGAGGGGCACTGGCCACTGCTCAGCCCGTACAGTTGGGCCTGCGGCAATCTGGCGGGCGAATACCAATACGGAACTTTTTCGCTGTTCGTCAACGCGGTCGTCGTGTTCGTGTTCGCCACGTGGACGAGTTTCGCGGCGCAGGCGGCGGCGATGTCGATCATCCATCTCGCCGCCCTGGGAACCGGCGCGTACCTGCTCGCCCGTGGACGGCGGCTGCCGGCGGGACTCGCCGCCGTGGTCGCCCTGATCGCGGCGCTCAACGGCTGGGAGATTGGCTGGGGGGCAACAGACTGGTTCGGCGCGCTGGCGGCCGACGCTTGGCTGCCGTGGAGTTGGTGGGCGTTCGAGCAGGCGATGCGCCCGGGTGGTGATCCCCGCACGGAACGCCTGCGCTGGCTCTTGCCCGCGCCGTTTGTTTACCTCGTGTTGACCGGCGGGTTCCCGTACACCGTCGTGCGGTTGGCGCTGGTGACGCTGTGGCTGGGCGTCCACGTGTTGGCGAGTGGACGGCGGCGGGCGCTCTGGCCGCTGGCGCTGGGCTGGGTCCTGGGATTGATGCTCTCTGCGCCGGCGTGGCTGTCGCTTTTAGAGTCGATACATGGCTCTAGCCGCGCGGGCGGGGCGGGCATCGGAAACTTTTCTTGGATGGTGCCAGCCGCTTCCCTGCCGGGCTTGGTCCTGCCGAACTGGACGACGACCTGGACTGATTTCTCTGCTCGTGCCAGTCCGCACAGCGGACTCGAACTCACCGGCGGCCTCGTGCCGCTGGCAGCGGTGCTGGCGGCATTCGTCTGCCGACGCGCGCGGGTATGGCGGGCGCTTCGCTGGGACCTGGCGCTCGTGGGAGCAACCCTCGCGCTGTGCATGTTGCCAAGCCCGGGGATGTTCCGGTGGAGCTTCCGGTGGCTGCCGTTGTTCCACCTGGCGTTCAGCCTCGTCGGCGCTCGTGCTCTGCTCCTGCTGTGGTCACGCCCCAGGCTCAGCCTCACCGGCAACGCGGGATTGTGGGCTGCTGGCCTGACTGGCGTGACGTGGCTCGCCATGGTGGCGACGGGCAGCGCCAACTCGGACCGCATCACTTGGTATCTGCCGCTGTGGACGCTCGCCGTCACTGTCGGCTGGCTGCCGCTGGCGGCATACGCCCGGCGACGAGTTTGGGCGTTGTGGGTGCCTGCGGCGGCAACATTCGCCACGCTGTGGGTTGCTTACACCCACCAGTACACCAATCCCGGTCTGCCGATGTACGCGTTCGGCCCGAGCTTGGCGTCCGTGTCGCCTTTGTCGGCTGACCGGCTGTATCTGAGCTTATATCTGGAGGTGGACAAGCACTATGCGTTCGGCAAAACGCCGCCCGACTTTGGCGCCGTTGTGCGTCCGGGCAGTACAGGCATGTTCGCAGGCGTCCACACGGTCAACGGTTACAGCCCGATCATGCCTCCCGGCATCGGGCGTCTCTGGGACCTGGAAACACACGGGTCCATCTCCATCGACATCGCCCGACACCTCCTGGCTCACGAAGCTGGCCCCGGCGGACAACTAGCCCGGCTCGGCATCGACGGGCTTCTGGTCTCAGGCGACTTCCCGTGGATGGAAGACGGCTTCCCCAACGATGAGTGGGAAGCGGTGTTTTCCTCCCCGGAGGGCACCGTCTACCACCGCCGCGGCGGTCCGCTGTCAGAGGCGACGGCGTGGACCTTCAGCCCGACCAGTCCGTCGCAGACGACACCCCTCGCCGTGCGGGTCATCGAAAGCTCACGCGCCGGCATGACGCTGGACGTGCCCCCGGTGCCGCATGGCAACTACACGCTCGTGACGTTCCGCCGGGCGTACTTCCCCGGTTACGTGGCAGATCTGAAGGGCCACCCGGTGCCCGTTTACACTTCCGATGATTCGCTGACGCCTGCGGCGCTGCTGCCGGCAAGCGAGTCCGGGCGGCTGACGCTCCGCTACCGGCCGCGCGCGGTCGTCTGGGGTGGTGCGCTCGCCGCGGCGGGCGTGCTGGCGATAGGGGTATTCGCACTGGGGGCTGTGCGCCGCCGGACGGTCACAGCGGATCGAACTGGAGCCGTTCCACCTTGACCGCGTCCGTGTCAATGGCAGCCATCAGACGCCAAGTCTTGTCACCGACCTGTACCCAGTAGCGGTACTCGGTCTGGTCGCCGACCTCAGCACGGCCGACCAGCTCGAACTTGCCGAAAGCTGGCAGCTTGTCGAAGCGAGCTTTGATATCAGTCAAAACATCGGCGTTGTACGCGTTAGCCCCCTCGTCGGTGAACGCCCCTGGCAGCACCTCACCGTTGCGCAGACTACCCAAGGTGCGGCGCAGAAGGTCGGTGATCGCCGGTTCCGTGTCCTCGATGGGACCGTCGGCCGGCGGCTTGAGGTCGGCCCGGATGAGGCTGGCAACGCCGTGGGCGATTTCCCAGGGGTCCGCCTGCGCGAGGTTCGCCAGTACAACCACCGACACCCGCGCGCGAGGGAAGCGCAGGATGTGCGACGCGAATCCCTGCAAATGCCCGCTGTGCTCGTAGTACGGCCGCCCGGCCTGGTCGCGGATGAACCACCCGAAGCCATACGGGAACGACTTGCCGCTATTGAGCGTCACCGGCCGGAAAACGTCGTCCCATGCCCCCGGCGGCAGGAGCGCACCCGACTGGATGGCGGCATCCCACTTGGCGAGGTCCACTACCGTGGAGACGAGCCCGCCGTCGCTAGTGGCGCACTGGGTGGCAGCGAGGTATTCCTGGTTCTTGAGAAGACCCGCTTCCAGCCGGTAGCCCGCCGCGCGGAAAGGCAGAAGGTCGTCGGGCCGGTTGACGGCCGTGTTGCCCATGTGCAGGCGGGAGAACACCCGCGTGCGCAGGAAGTCGCCGTACGCCGCGCCGCTGACCCGGTGGACGATCACGCCGAGCAGGACGTAGGCGGTGTTGCTGTAGCTCCAGCGCGCGCCGGGGGCGAACTTCGCGGGCAGCCGAGTCGCCAGCGAGACGAGTTCGTCCTCGGTGTACTCGCGCCGTGGGTCGAGCGGCTGACCGGCGTCGTCGTAGTCGGGGATGCCGCTCGTGTGGGTGAGGAGGTGGCGCAGGGTGATCTTCTCCCAAGCAGCAGGCGACTCGGGCAGGTAGCGGCTCACCGGATCGTCGATGGCGAGCTTCTGGTCCTGGGCGAGCAGAAGCACGGCGACGGCGACGAACTGCTTGGTCAGGGATGCCACTTCGTACACGCTCTCGGCGAGGGCGGGCGCGCGCAGTTCGACGTTGGCCACGCCGTAGCCACGGGTGAAGATCAGTTCGTTGTCGATGGTCACTGCCAGCGACAACCCCGGGATGCGCTGCTCACGCATCTGGTCGTGGATGAACGCGTCGATGGCGGTCTGCGAGGGATCGGCGGCGGGTTCATCCTGGGAGGAAGCTGCGGGCACGACCCACAGGGCCAAAAGTCCGGCGAGCACGGCAGATCGGCCGAAGAGCAAACGCTTCACGCCGGGAGCTTGCAACCGGATCGGCGTGCGCTCAACCCGCCAAGACGCTTTTCCCGCGTCGGTTTTTGTTGCATGTTGGCGACGATGGCCGTCAAGGACACTCCCCCGCCCCCCGCCGGACCGTCGTGGCGTCTGCGTGCGACGGTGGCCGCGCTGGGGTGCGCGGCGGCGGTCGTGGCGGCAGTCCACGCATGGGTCGGTGCGCAGGTCCGCCGCGACCTGGGATGGTTCAAGGGACCACCGGCCGCCGGGGACTTCTCGGCGGTCGAACTGCAGAAGCTCACCGGGGTCGCCGTGCAGGCAGAGGCGTTTCGCAACGCGGAGTTTCTCCCCTTGTACGGCAGCAGCGAGTTGACCCAGCCGCAGCCGAACCGACCGGACGATTTTTTCCGCGCGCGGCCGACGGGGTTCGACGTGTTCCCGGTGGCGTACCCGGGGGAGACAGACCTAGTGATCGCCACGAAGCTCGCCGCCCTCGGTCCCGTCGTGCGCGGGCAGAAGGCGGTGGTGTTCCTGTCACCAAGCTGGTTTCAGATGGCGGAACTCGACCCGAAAGGCTTCGGCTTCAACTTCTCGCCGTTGCAGGGCAGCCGGACCGTGTTCGGAAGTGGGTTGAGTGCGGGGTTGAAGCGGGATTTTGCCCGCCGCCTGCTCGACTACCCCGGCCTCATCGGTCAGTATCCGTTGCTCAAGGCGTCACTCGGCTACGCGGCGGTGGACGGCACGGCGGACCGTCTTCTGTTCGATGCGATGACCCCGCTCGGCGCGTTGCAAAACCTCTGTCTTGATGAGAGCGACCGCGCCAAGGTCGCCGCTTGGCTGCACATCCACCCGGTGCCGCCCAACGGGCCGCCGGCGGCCGTGCCGGCGAACATCGACTGGGAGGCGCGTTTGCATGAGGCAGAGGAGTTCTATCAACAGCAGCCCGCAACGACGACGTACAGCACGACGCCGCGCACCACCTTCGACGACAAACGCGCAAACGCTTTCCGCGACCCGGCGCATCCCGAAGCCTCCCCAGACGCTAATTTCGAGCGCGTCTGCCTTTCGGCCAAAGAGTGGACCGACCTCGATCTCCTCCTGCGCACCACGCACGAACTCAACCTGCGCCTCCTGCTCGTCTGCCAGCCGCTTAACGCCAACTTCGCCGCCGTTCAGGGCCTGTCGGCACGTTCCACCGAATTCTTCTATCGTCGGCTGCAAAAGGCCGTCGCTCCCTACCCGACCGTGATGTTGCAGACCTTCCCGCAGGCCGAGCATGACCCGCACTGGTTTGTAGATTCCACGCACCCGACCGCCAAAGCGTGGCTGGCGTACGACCGTGCACTAGACGCGTTCTACCACGCGCCGTGACGATCACTTCTTCTTAACAAACCGGTGCGAGGCCGTAGCGCGTCCTCTTTGACCGCCGCCCGATGCGCACGCCACATCGCCTTTGTCGCTGCCTCGGTGAAAGCATCAGGGATAGGATCACGCAAAGGCTTGCTTGTAGATTCTCTCATAAACCTCAGATTGTAGCACCTCCAAAGGGGAGCCTGACCAGCGTGCTACCAATCGAGGCAAACCCTATCCGGCTCGGCACAAAAGCGGAGCATCAGAGAGTGGCAGATGAAGCTCGAAGAAGTTGCGTACAGTCAGCAGATAACGGCGGCGAATATCCTGTGAAGGCACGTTGTGTCCACCTTTGAGAACTCGCCGGCGGACGCGCCGCTGGCGTAGACAACCGGGCGATCACTGGCAACTGGCGTCGGCATGTCACAACGTTACCCATTGTCGGGTATGTGCGCTAACAGAAATCGCGCTGAGCACCCGCTCGTTCGCCAAGCCGTCGGCGAAGGTTGGCTGGACGCTCTTGCCATCCACCACCGCCTTCACGAAGTCCGCGAATGTGTGCACGAACGTGTGCTCGTACCCGATGATGTGTCCTGCCGGCCACCACGCGCTGACGTAGGGGTGCTCCGCCTCCGTCACGATGATGTCGCGGAACCCGCGCGCGTCGGCCGGGTCGGCGGCGTTGTAGAAGCCGAGGCGGTTCATGTCCTCGAAGTTAAAGGTCAGCGTGCCCTTGCTGCCGTTGATCTCGAAGGTGATGTGGTTCTTGCGTCCGCTTGCAAATCGCGTCGCTTCGAGATTTGCCAACGCGCCATTCCGGAAGCGCCCGATCCAGCTCACCGCATCGTCCACGGTGACCTCGCCTTTTCGCTGTCCAGCCTGCGCAGAGAGTCCCTCGCCCGCGCCGCCGAGCACGGGGCGTTCCTTGATGAACGTCTCCATCGTGCCGCACACCTCCTTGATCTCGCCGACCAGGTAGCGCCCCAGGTCGATGATGTGCGCGTCAATGTCGCCGTGCGTGCCGCTGCCGGCGATGTCGGCCTGCAAACGCCACACCAGCGGGAACGCCGGGTCCATGATCCATTCCTGCGCGTAGCGCGCGCGGTAGTGGTAGATTCGATCGCCCAGGTCGCCGCGCTCGATCATGCGCTTGGCGAGCGCGATGGCGGGGATGCGCCGGTAGTTGTGGCAGACCATGTTGACCACGCCGGCCTTCTCGACGGCGGCGACCATTTGCTCGCACTCGGGCACGTTCATGCCGAGCGGTTTCTCGCACAGCACGGCTTTGCCCGCTTCGGCCGCGGCGATGGCGATGGCGGCGTGCGAGTCGTTGGGGGTCGTGATGTCGATGATGTCGATGGCCGGGTCGGCGACCACCTCGCGCCAGTCGCTGCACGACTTTTCCCAGCCGAACTGCTGCGCGGCGGCTTCCACCTTCGCAGCGTTGCGTCCGCAGATCGTCCCGAGACGCACGTCGGTGGGCAGGTCGAAGAAGCGCCCGACCTGACGCCAGGCGTTCGAGTGGGTCTTACCCATGAAATTGTAGCCGATCATGCCGACGCGGAGGGGGGTCTTCATGGCGAAAACAATAGGCCGCCGTCGAAACCGTCGCCAAGGCGAAATCTGCCCCGCCCCGGCAGCCCACACGCCACTTTTTTGCCTTCCAGGCAAGCCCACCACCGGGCGGCGGACGATATGGACGTTAAAAACGCCGTACCCATTTGCTTATGCCATCCGATCCGTCCGACCCGAAATCGCCGAGCCTCTACCAGACGACCGCCACCCCATCCAAGGGCGGCGGGGGCGGAATTTTCTTCGTGATCCTGCTGCTGCTCATCCTCGGTGGTGGCGCGGCGTACTACTTTCTACTCTACAAGCCGACGGCTGCGAAAATCGTGGCCGCTCCCACCCCGACAGCCGTTGCGCCGACCGCGTCCACCGGCGCACCTGCCCCTGTGGCGAGCTCGACCCCGGCCAAAACAACCGGTTACGACACGGCCACGCGTCAGCAGTACATCCAGACGGCCATCGATGCCTTCAAAGCTAGGCGTCAGAGCCAAGCACAGCCCTTCACGGATGCGTTCTCGGCCCTGATGACCGCTGGAGGGTTCAGTGCGGCCAGTCTGGCTTCCAAGGATGCCATCACTGCCCGGCGCGAGATGGTCAAGCAATGTCTCACGGCCAACGATGGCTACACGGCGTTCATCAAGAACCAAGAGGCCGCTTACACCGAAGAACTTAAGAAAACGCCACTGACACCCAACGATGTCGAGGTGGAGAGTTCGTTCACCGGGGCCAAGATGCCCACAGACAAGATCGTGCAGTTGCGCACACTCCAGGGCGACTCGCTCAAAACCGGTGATCAGATGCTCGAATACCTGGATTCCAAATTCGGCGCTTGGAGCGTCAACGCCGAAAAGCACATCGTCTTCAAGAAGTCGGCTGAGGGCAGTCCGTTCACCGCGCTGGCAAAGACTTACAGCGAACAGGTCACCTCGCTCAACAAGCTACGCGATGAGATCAACGCAAACGGAGCCGCTGATCCGACACTCTCTTCTGCCGCGACGACGGGGACAACGGCGCCAACCCCTGCTGCGACCGCTACACCCTGAGCGGCGTGCGGGTGGCCGGACGGTCAGGTTCCAAAAACCTGGAGGAACGCTACCTCCAGTGCGAGCGCTTCTTGGATGTTACGGTCGAGGTTTTCACGCAACAGTTCGAGGGCGGCGAGCTGGCGCAGGATTTCCGCCGTGGATAGCCGGGACGCGAGGGCTTCCACTCCTGCGGGCGCGTCGGTCCTACCGCCTGCCGTCTGGAAGCGCAGGGCGTCGCCCCACCAGCGCGCGAGGCTTTCCACCAGCCGCGCACGGGCGGCGACGTAGCGGGCCTCCACCAACGATTTATAGTAGGTCTCGCGTTCGGACAGCCACGCGCCATCCGTCGTCTGGCCGTAGCGTTCCTCCTCGGCTTCCAGGGCGGTGTCGGCCTCGTCTTGGAGACGGCCTTTTTTTTTTTATTATAGGGCGTTGAATTTGATCTTCAATCTGTACGTCGTCGGCAGCGAACCTTGCGTGAAATGGCCCAGCGCCTCGCGCAGCGCCGCTTCCTCCTCACCAACGGGCTTCTCCTCGCCGCCGGTGTGCAGGACGACCTTGATGCAGCGCGAGAGGATCGTCTCCGGCAGGCTCTCGGGCAAGGAGCTGACCAGCAGCAGGAGCGAGTCGGCGGGCGGCTCTTCCAGCGTTTTGAGGAACGCGTTGGCGGCCTGGGTGTTGATCCGGTCAGCCTGCCGCAGGATGCCGACCTTGCGCCCGCCGACGGCGGAGGCGCGCAGGCGGAGGGCGTTTTCGAGGTCGCGGACCTGTTCGATGAGGATGCGCCGGGCCTTGGACTCCGGTTCGACGACATGCACATCCTGGTGCCGCAACGCGCCTTCCGGCCCGGCGCGGACCACCAGCGCGGCGATGCCCGCGGCGAGGTCGAAGCCGGCCGCCTCGTCGCCGATCAGGAGGTACGCGTGCCCGAGCCGGCCGGCGGCGTGCGCGCGGCGCAGGTAATCAAGCGCGATGGGAGGAGCGAAAGCCATGGAAACGTTGCGTCAGGTGAGTCCAGACGCCCTGCTCAATCTCATCCACGCTGCCGCGGGCGTCGAGCACGACGAAGCGTTCCGGGTGCAGTTCGGCCAGCCGCAAGTAACCGGCGCGCACGGCCTCGTAGAAGGCGAGTGGTTCGAGTTCCATGCGGTCAGCCGGCAGCAGCTCCGGTCCGGCGCGGTGGTAAGCGCGCAGGAGGCTCACATCGGGCGGCAGGTCGAGGAGAATTGTGAGGTCCGGCCGGCGGGTGCCAGCGGCGAACTGGTTGATGGCGTCCACGGCGGCCGGGGCGAGCTGACGGGCGACACCTTGGTAAACGGTCGTTGAATCCAGAAACCGGTCGCACACCACCACACCGCCGGCAGCCAGGGCAGGCAGGACTGTCTCGCGGACGAGTTGCGCACGGCTGGCGGCGAAAAGGAGGAGTTCGGCCTCGGGCGACACGCTCCAGCCCGGCGCCGTGTGGCGCAGGATTCGGCGGATTTCCTCGCCCAGCGGAGTGCCACCGGGTTCGCGCAGGAAGGTGACGGGCAGCTCGGTTCCCCCGCTGGCCAGGCGGCGGCGCAGACGCTCGATCTGGGTCGACTTGCCGCAGCCGTCCGAGCCCTCGAAGGTGATGAAGATGCCGCCGTCCATGCGCAAGGGAAGTTTCATGTAAACAGCAAAGCGGTGGTCTTGTCCAACGCGACACGCACCGGACCCACCCGCCGCGAATCCTCCTGCCGTGAGCCGCATCTACCTCCTCGACATCGAACCGGACGAGGCTGCCTACTTCCAGGCGACGCTGGCCGCGCACGGCGAGGTGCGTGCGGTGGCACGGCCCTCGCTGATCGGGCTGGCGGCGGAGGTCGTCTCCGGGTTCATCCACACGCCGGTGAATAGCTTGTTCCTGGCGGCACATCCGGCGCTGCGGCTCGTCGCCACGCGTTCGACGGGGGTTGAGCACATCGACCTTGCTGCTTGCCGCGCCCACGGGGTGGCTGTCGCGCGCGTTCCGTTCTACGGCGGGCACACCGTCGCCGAGCACACGGTGGCCCTCCTGCTCGCGCTCACGCGGCGGCTGCGCGAGGTCACCAGCGAGGCCGCGCGCGAGGGTCGGCTCTCGTATGCGGCCAACCGTTCAGTCGAATTACGCGGCAAGACCCTCGGGGTACTCGGGGCGGGCCGCATCGCCCAGCACGTCATCGCCGTGGCACAGGCGTTCGGGATGCGCGTGCTCGTCTATGATGTCCGCCCGCCGCGCGCCGATGCACCGCCGGCCGGGTTCGAGTTTGCGCCGTTGACGGAGGTGCTCGCCGCGGCGCACATTCTCACCTTGCACCTGCCGCTCTCCGCCGAGACGCGTCACCTGCTCAACCGCGCCACCCTCGCCTGCTGCCGGCCCGGCGTGCTCATCGTCAACACCGCCCGCGGTGCCCTCATCGACACCGACGCGCTCATCGACGCGCTCGACTCCGGGCATGTCGCCGGCGCGGCCCTCGACGTGCTCGAAGAAGAAAGCACCGCCCGCCAGGAGACGACCCGCCTCATCAGCGACCAGATCATCGGCCGCCTGCACACCGTCACGAGCCCTGCCGAGATCACCGAACGCGAACCCACCCGCGTCCGCGAACTCCAGAACCTCTTGCGCAACAAACGCCTCGTGGCCCGGCCCAACGTGATCTTCACCCCGCACGTCGCCTTCAACAG
>CAXTQD010000033.1:0-849 GCA_964246175.1 uncultured Chthoniobacterales bacterium
CACGGCGGCGGAATACTTGATTTCGGAGAAATACACCTCCACGCCGAAACTCGCCATCACCGGCGGCAGCAACGGCGGCCTTTTAGTCGGCGCGTGCCTGACCCAGCGGCCCGACCTGTTCGGCGCGGCCCTGCGCGATGTCGGCGATAGCTTTCGGCTCGGGTGCTTCGGCGAACGGGACGCCGGCGCGTTCGGCGTAGACACGGCGCACCGCCCGGATGCACGCGCCTTCTTCCGCGCCGCGGCCGGGGTCGCGCACGTTGCGCAACAGGTGCGCCTCGCCGCCGATGGAGTTGTCGCCGATCAGCAAGCGCCCGCCGACCACCACGCCGCCGCCCAGGCCCGTGCCGAGCGTGATGCCGAAGAGGTTCTGATAACGTTTCGGGTTGCCGGCGGCTGCCAGCAGGCCGTTGACGTACGGCAGGAAACCCGCGATGGCCTCACCGTACGCGAAGAGGTTGCCGTCGTTGTTGATGAACACCGGCCGCCTGAACTCCGCTGCCAGCATCGGCCCCAACGCCACCCCGCCCGCCGCGCGGAACGCCGGGAAGTTGGGCAGGTTGCCGATGATACCCGCCGGGTAGTCCGCCGGCCCGGGGAACGCGAAGGAGATCGCCACAGCACGCTCGGGGAGTTCCTCCTCCACGCGCCGGAAGCCGGCCACGATGCCGTCCAGGCAGCGCGGCAGGTCGTCCGCCGTGGAGGGGATCACCACCGGTGCGAGCAGCAGGCGATTGCCGCACACGGCCGTAAACTTCAGCGTCGTGGCCCCCGCGGCGCGCCGGACCCCCCCCCCGCGGGGGGGGGGGGACCGGGCGGGGGTGCCCGGGTGGGCCGGGGGCCGGTGGC
>CAXTQD010000033.1:859-8760 GCA_964246175.1 uncultured Chthoniobacterales bacterium
GTACGGGACGGGGTTCACGGCTTGGCCGGGTAGCGGTTGACCATGGCCTCGTATTCGAAAGCCGGCACCAACCGGGTGTCGACGTGGACGCCCAGACCTGCGGCGGGAATTTCAGGTAGGTCGAGTTCCACCAGGCGTTCGTCGCGGACAACGACGACGTGGAGGGGACCGGTGTTCGTCGGAGCCAGCGCGGCCCGGCAGGCTTCGAGGATCGCGTCCCGGGCTTCGACATCCGCGCGGGGTTTGTCCCACCGCTCCGCCACAGCCTGCGGCAGGGAAAAGTTCCCGACCTGCCAGAGCAAATCGCCGGGCCGCAGTCCGGCCCGCAACGCCGCGCAGTCGGCCGGACGCAGGAACGTGATGAACACCAGCGGGCGGGTCGTACGATGAGTGTTGCTCTCCAGCACGCGGCCGGCCTTGTCGTAGTACGTGACAAGCTTGGAGGCAACCTCCGCCGACGCGTAGCCGTACGGTCCGTAAACCGACGCGCCGGCCGCGTCGTGAAACGCATCGCGGTTAGGTACGCCCGCCTCGTCGTAGTCCTTGTTTTCTTTCGCGTAGCCGTAGGCGGAATTTACGAGATGGCCATCGGCGTCCTGGTAGCGCGCAAGGACGGCCAAGCCGTTGCGGTAGGTACGCACTACCGCGGCCTCGGCGGTTTGCCCGGGGATGCCAATGAATTGTTGGCTGACTAGCCGTCCGACCTCGTCGTACTCACGGATAATGGAGCACGAACCAGTGTTAGAAAGTGCGGGGTCGCCGTGGTCGTCGAGGTAGTCCGTGCGCGCTTCCAGGCCGGCGGGGGTGTACGCACGCCGGACTGTGGCGTAGCCCGCTGGCTGCGTGAGGGGCTTGTTGTCCAGACCGAGGTATGTCACACGTGTTTCCTTGCCGCGGGCGTCGTGGTTCCACTCCTCCGCGGCGTACCCGCCGGCCCCAACCATCGGCCGGCCGCTCGTGTCAACGAAGTCCCAGCGCACCACGTTGTCGCGGTCGTCGTACCGCTTGTTCCAGCGGTGTGTCTTGTCCTCACCCGTGGCCGGCTTGCCGGCGGCATCCCAGTAAGCCTGCTCGATGCGGCGGCCACGGTCGTCGTACTTTACGGTGATGCTGGTGTAGCCTTCCTTGCACGGGGCGGGCTGGTCTGCGGCATTGAGCCAGGAGGAACCGAGCCAATTACTGCGCTCGTCGTAGCGTCTGACCTCTGCGCACGCTCCGCTCACGCCGGGTACGAGTTCGTTTTGCAGACCAAAGGTCGCCTCGCGCGTCTGCCGGTTCCACGCGTCGTACTCGTAACGCCAGCGTGCGACCCCTTCGGAATCCGCGACCGGTTCGCCGGGTGCCTGCCCCTCCCCGGTTTCCTCGACGCTGTTGCCGTGTGCGTCGTGGCGGTAGCTCAGGCCATAGAAGCCATTTTCATCGCGTGCCGGCGCGCGGGCGGCATCGTAAAAACGCTGCTCCGTCAGGTCGCCCCGGCCGTCGTAGAGCTGGGCCTCCACCGCGTAGCCGACCGCCTTGGGCGCGACGGGGCGGCCGTCGGTGTCGAGCGTCGTGATCTCCGAGACATTGCCGCGCTCGTCGTGGCCGAAGAGCTTGCCGTGGTAGCCGCCTTTATGTTCGACGGGTTTGCCGTCCGCGCCAAAGTACGTCCGGCGCGTCTCGCGTCCACGGGTATCGTGTTGGAGCTTCTGGATTGCAAAGCGCTCGCCGGCAGCCACGGGCTTGCCCGCCAAATCCACGTAGGTGATCTCCGCCTCGTAGCCGTTTTCGTCGTAGCTCGTGGTGATGCCGTGATAGCCATCGTTGTTGAGCACCGGTTCACCTGCGGGGCCGAAGAACGCGCGGCTCGTCTCGCGCCCGCGCTGGTCGAACTCCGCTGTCCACCCCGCGATGCCCGTGTTCGTAAACGCCGGCCGTCCGTCCAATCCCAGGTAGGTGTAGCGCACGGCGTCACCCCGGGTGTCGTAGCGTAGCTCGTAGCCATGGAAGCCGTTTCTCGTCAGGGTCGGCTCACCGGCGACGCCGTAGTACGTGCGGCGTACCTCGCGGCCGGCCTCGTAATCCGCGCGCCAGCTTGCCCAGCCATCGGTCAACAGAAACGGGCGACTGTCCGGGCCGAGCGCGGTGTGGGTGACGAGGTCGCGCCGTTCGTTGTAACTCGACAGGGAGCCACAGGAACCGTCTGCGAGCGGCGTGGGATGTTCGTCTGCATCGAGGAAGCTTGTGTGCACGTCGTTGCCCTCGGCGTCGAGTTCGTGCCGGATCGAGGTGATCCTGCCGAAGAAACCGCACGGTTGGCCGTCGGTGCCGAAGTACGTCTCGCGCACGAGGCCGCCATGCTCGTCGTAGGCGAGCCGCGCGGCGCTGAAGCCCGAGCGGCGCAGCACGGGGTGGCCCGCGGCGTCGAAAGACTCGATGAGCGTGCGCCTGCCGTCCTCGTCGTAATGGACCCGGAAGCGCGTCCAGCCGTCCCGGTTGGCGGTGGGCTGGCCGTCAAGGCCGAGCGAGATCCCCTCCTCGTACTGGCCCTTGGCGTTACAAATTCCGCGCATCCCGGCGGTGCCCGCGTGGTCGAACATGGGCTGGCCGTGTTCGTCGAGGTTGGTCGAACGCACGAGGATGCCGGCGGCATCGTACTCGCGCGCACTGCCGAACTCCCCGTCTGGTCCGGCGGCCGGCCGCGCCATGGCGTCGAGGAAGAGAATGCGCTCCTCCCAACCTTGGGCGTTGTAGTGAACTTCGATGTACTCGGCGGCGGATTTGTTCTGCAACTGCGGGAAACCATCCGGGCCGACGTAATGAGCGATCCGCACGTCGTCGCTCCCCGTGGCCGACGGCGAATACAGGCAGCCCCAGACCATGCGCCCGTCCCGGTCTAACCCGCGCCCGTAAGCGATGCCACCGTTCGCGTCCGCCGAGAATTCCCATTGGCACACGGCCGAAAGTCCGAGTTCCTGGCCGCGCTCCTTGTTCAGGTCCGCGGACGAGGCGTCGTCGTGCGCGCGCCAGAAGAACGTGCCGACCCCGTGGTTGGTCGTCAGGTGGCCGCGGCCGTCCACCGCCATGAACCGGATCGGCGGCCGCCAACGCGGGCGCCAGCCGTCCCACGTCACGCCCCGGTAGCACATCACGTAGTGCAGCGGCAGCCGGGTCGCCTGCGCGGCCGAGAGCGGGCCGATGCCCACCGGGAACCCGCGCCGTGATCCGACCGAGCGGTACGAGGCGCGGTGTTCCTGCACGAAGCAGTAGTACCCACCCCACACCGTGCCCACGAGCAGCACGGCCAGGGCAATCGCCACGCCCATGATGAGGTGCGAACGCCGCCGCTGCCGGAGTTGGGCGGCGCGGAAGGTCTGCGCGCGCTCCGTCTCCGCCCGCAACGCCGCCTCGGCCCGGCGCGACTCGCGGCGCTTGAGCACGATGCGGGTCAAGAGGTCGTGGGAGAGTTCCATGTGGATCGTCCCCAGCCGATCCTCGAAGCGCAGGAGCCGCCGGTCCACGAGCGTGCGCAGATCGTCTTCCGCGACGCCCTCCTGCGTGGCGTCGGCCAGCGGCAGCGTGCCGCGGTAGCCGGAAGGCGTCAGCAGCCGGTCCTCCACGAAGAACCGCACCAGGTCGCCGATGCCCTCGAAGCTGCGCGTGTAGAGACCCTCCAAAATCCCGCCACGCTCGGCCTCGATGAGGTCGGTCGTGATCCGGTCACGCCCGAGCGCCTGCATCCGCCGGAATAGCTCGTGACACATGACGCTCAGGTAGGCGGGCTCGACCTCCGCGTCCGGCCGGTATGTCAGCGGCCCGTCGCCGCCGACGACCGCCGCGACGATCTCCTGCGCGTCGTCGTCGCTGATCCACGTCCGGCCCGCGCCGAGGACAACCGTGACAGCGCACGCGGAGTCGAGCGGCGCGAGGGCGAAGCGGTTGCGCATGACCGCCGGTAACACCGGCCGGAGAGAGTCCAGCCGCGGCACGAAGTCCTCGCGCAGCGAGAGGATCGCCTTGTACCCGTGCAGCGTCGCGTCGTAGGTGAGGCGTTCACCGCTCCTCGCTGCGCGGTCGCGGACGGACTGCGGCACGCGGTTTTCCACGAGGTCGGCGAACTGCTCGACGAACTCGTCCGTGCGCCCCAGATTACGCCCGAGCGTGAAGACCTCTTCGAACTGATCCAGTGCTAGGATTGGCGTCACCGGGTCGTTGCGCGGTCCCCAGAACTCGACCGTGTGGAACCACTCCCACAACGTCTGCCCCATGGCGTCTGCTGGGACGTTCGCGGCCTCGACGCCAGCAGCCTGCGCGGCGGCGAGCGTGAGCGCCTTGACCTGCTCGACCGGCGTGCGTTCGCCGCGTTCCGAAAAATCCAGCCGCAGCGTGACGGGGAAGAACCCCTGTTCGCGCAGTCGGGGCATCACGCCCGCGCGCAGGAGCGACGACTTCCCCAATCCCGACCGGCCGAAGAGCACCGTCAGCGTCTCGCGGCCCACGAGGCGCGTGACCTCGTTGATCTCCGCGCCTCGGCCGAAGAACAGGTGCCGGTCTTCCTCCGTGTACGACGCCAGACCCGGCCAAGGATTAGGTGTGGAGGTGTTGCTGTTTGTCGACACGGCATGGCCGGTCACCTCCGAGGGCAGGCTGTCGGTCACCTCCATCACCGCGTCCTCCGAAAACGCCGGATGCCCTGGCTCAAAAATGCTACGAAATCATCCGAGAGCCGCCCGTCTCGCCCACGGATCGTCCAGTGCAGGTCGCGGTAGGGCGGGTCGATGTAGGACGCGCCCGGCGGTGTCGTGTCAATGACCACGGGCTGCAAATAGCGGTCGTCCTTGCGGCGTTCGAGGTTGATGTCCTCCGCCCACTTCCACTCGCGCCAGATGAAGCGGCTGGGCTTGTCGGGGTTGTCCAACGAACGTGAGATCACCGCCACGAAGAACGACGCCCCACGGATGTTCTCGTGGATCACGCGTTGGAACTCGTCGCCCGGCTCCAGCGCGCTCTCGTCCATCCAGGTGTCGATGTTGGCGGCTTCGAGTTGCGCGCGAATGCCCGCCACCGCTTCGCGGTCTTCCTTGCAGTAGCTCAGAAACACCGCCCCACGCTTGAAAGACGGCGCGGTAGCGGGCGCTTCGGCGGGCGCGGGCTCGGGCTCGGGTTCGTCGGCGACCTCCTCCGTGTAGCCCGCCGTGCGCCAGCGGCGGTGCAGTTCGGCCACGAAAGCCGAAGGTGACTGCGGCAGGATAATCTTGGCGCGGCGACGCTTGAGGAACGCGTCGAGGCCCGGCTCGTTGCCTGGGCTGACGTAGTAGATGTTCAGCGCCGCGTCGTGGCGGCCTGCGCCGAGCGCGTGGAGGAAGAAGCGGCCCAGCCAATCGGGGAAGTTGCACCCGAGCAAGAGGATCGTCTTTTGCCGCAGGTAGTCGTACAGCCGGTCTGGCGCATACTGCTGGTCCAAGAGCGACCAACTAAATTCGATGAGGTCGTCTTCCGTTTTGGCGAACGCGCCCTCCACCGACGCCGTCGCGCCGAAGAGGTGAAACAATGTCCGGCTGCCGCCGAAGCCGAAGTTCTCCGGCAAGTCGATACGGGTCTTGGCCCCGCGCGGGGTAAAGAAAATCTCCTGCAAACCCAGTCCCCGCCCCGCGCGCGCCTCGTCGAACGCCTGTTTGTAGAGATGGTCCACCGTCGTCGTGATCACCAGGGGGAAACGGGCGATGGCGGCGAGTTGGCGCAGAGAGTCAGGCACCGGCCACGGACGGCGGCGCACGACCTCGTCGATGTCGTAGGCGAGGTCGCTGCCGTTCTGGACTTGGCTGAGCTGGTTGGTAACACCGAAGAGCGAAGGCGCGGGCGTGCCGGGAGCCGGTGGGGCGAGTTCGGCCTGTTCGCCGAGCACCTGGCCCCACACGTCGTAAAGGCGCGCCGGGTTGCCGGACGGGTCGTTGACGACCAATAGCTCTGGACCAATGACAGGGACGACGTTGCCCTCGGCGATGAGGTTGATGAGCTTGTCCCACTCCCGGTCGTTGAGCTGTGACCGGGGCGCACCCGAGGCGACTGGCCAGTTCATCGTAGGTTCGGGAACGATGGTAGGCACGGCATGTGGCGGGTGGCGAGAGGGTTCCGAGGCGCAGTTTATAATGAGCGTCCCACGCGGCTCAACCCGAAATTCGCTGCCTCCTTTGGCCCCGTAGCTGCTCTGGCAGATGCGGTGCCCCGACGTTTGCCACGCTCCACCGCTGTGCTGATCGCCATCTTTGCGGGCACGGCGTCTTCTGTCTTCGCGCAAGTCCCCTCACCTACTCCGGCCATCCTGGCACCACAGAACGGCCTCAATGCCCTCAAGGAAGTCCCGCTCCGCTCCCTGTCCAGCCCGTACGTGACCCCGCTGGGCAACGCCGCTCTGTCCATCCGGCCGGACGAATGGAAGCATGCCGAGTCGGATAATTTCGTCTACCACTACTTCCACGACTTCATCGCCACGCCGGTGTCGGTAGAGGCAGAGTTTTACTATCGCGTCGTCGCCAAGGACCTCGGCAAGGACACTTCCCATTGGGAGCGCAAGGCGCACATTTTCATCTTCGAGTCGCCCGAGGATTGGAAAACCTTCCAGAGCCGCGGCGCGCTCGATCCGTGGACCGGTGGCATCCATGCGCGCGGCGAACTCTTCATCCAGCGCGACCCATCGATGAAGTTCAAGGGCAACACCCTCGGCCACGAGGTCGCGCACCTCGTCGTGGACCGCTTCTATGGCTCCAACGTGCCTCTATGGCTCAACGAGGGCTACGCCGAGTACATCTCGCGCATGGCCTACGCCAGCTACTACCGGGCACGCGGCTACGAGGCAAAGGCACGCACGGACAACCTCACGCCAGCGTCGTTCATCCCCTTGGACCAATTGGTCCACGCCGTGACCTACCCGGCGCAGTACAACGAAGTGGCGGCCTTCTACACGGAGTCAGAGAAGCTCGTGCGCTTCCTCAACACCGCCGACAAGGCGAAGTTTCAGGCCCTGGTGGATGCGCTGGCGCGCGGCAGCCTCTTCGAGAATGCCCTCCATTCGGCCTTTGGCACGCTGTACCCGACGCCTGCCCAGCTGGAGGCAAGCTTCCGCCCGTACGCGGTGACCGTGCCCGATGCCGCAGCCTCGGCTGTGGTGAAGCTGCGCCTGTAATTTTCCTCGTCTTCGGTGCGGCCCGTGCTTTATGTAACGATCTCCATGCGCGCTCTCTTTTCCTCCTTGTGTTCGGCGGCTCTGCTCATCGCTTTGGCCGGTTGCGATGGTCCCGAACAAAGCGGTCTCAAAGCAGCCCAGCTAGCGCAAAATCAGGCAATCCTGCGCGAACCGGCCGGCGACTACTACGTCGGCCGCCGGTACTACAACGCCAACTACAAGTTCTGGGGTTACATCCGCAAGCCGGGTCAACCGTGGCGCGAGGCCAAGCTGGTGATGCTTAACGAGAAGCAGAAGCTCGCTCCCGACCGTGAGCAGAACCAGTTCGGGGTGGACAACAACTTCGAGTACCACCTGAAGGGGTACTTCACCGGTGAGACGGTGTACGAACCGGCGAGCAACCGGTTCTACCCGGAGTTCATGTTGCAGAGTTGGGAGATTGCGGACAAAACTCCGGCGTCAATCTTCCCACCGAACAGTGGCGCGTATGACTCGAACAGCAGCACGTCGATCTACCAACCTAATTGAAGCAGCGTGCGAAAACAGGCCACAGAGTGGTCGGTTGTCCTCCGAAACCGATGACTCACCGGATTGTTCTTTCTCCTCAAAAGGGGAGCGGTGCGCAGGCGGCGCAGTATCTCCTGCGAGGGTGATGAGCAACAAAAAAGCCGGTCCATTTGGACCGGCTTTTTTGCGGAATGGTAGACCTCCTCAGAACATCGATTCTGGCACTTGGATA
>CAXTQD010000033.1:8770-13065 GCA_964246175.1 uncultured Chthoniobacterales bacterium
TCCCTGCGCAATTGCTTGCAATCGACGACGATACGCTTGCCGCCACGGATCAGGCTCACTTGGCTTTGCTTGGCGAACTCGTTGAAGTCCCCAGCGGCTGTGATCGCTGACAGGATCGTTAGGTCGGGCGTGTACGGCAAACGTTTACCACCACCGTTGATGCCCGGACCGCCAACGTTCACGAACCGTGCACTCTGCGCGATGTTCAAAGCGATGGTCGGGTGAGAAAATATTCCTTGCTCGACGTACATGTGCTCGACGGTGCTCTGGACATCGCTGGGCGTGCGTCCGCCTGCTTTGACCTTGTTGATGTACGGCAGATTGATGTAGCCCTGCCCATCAACGGTGTAGCTGCCGCTGATGGTCCCTTGATCATCCGCCGGCACCCCGCTGATCCGTAGGTCAAAGGCATCCCCGGAGCGGAGTTGCACTTCCTGAGCCCACGCCGAAGAACCGGCGCAAACAACCGCCAGTAAAGCGGCAAACATCATCTTTTTCATGGTGCGTAAGTGTCGTGAACGGGTTTGCAGGAAGCTCAGTAATCCGAACCGCTTGAACCGCCGCGACTACCAGAGGTGCCCGCAGTAACGTTGCGCTGCTTGCCTGCGCTCATCGTCGTGGTAGCCACAGCGTCTTTCGGGCTACGAACGGCATAGTATTCGTAGTAGCTCGTGTAGTACGCGTAGTTCGGGTCGTGGCGCAGGTCGACGTTATTGAGCACAACGCCGAGCACGGTGCCGCCCACATTGCTAATTGCCTGCTTAACGCGTTGGAGCATCGCGCGCGGGAAGCGCCGGTGCTGCACGATGATGATGGACTGGTCCACCTCGCTGGCGAGCACCGCGCCGTCGCTCACGCCCAAAATCGGCGGCGAGTCAAAGAAGATAATGTCGTAGCGCGTCTTCAACTCCGCGATCATGTCGGACATGCGCTGGGAATTGAGGATGCCCACCGCGTCGGCCGGCAGGATGCCCGAGGGCATGATAGAGAGGTTCTCCACCGCCGTTGGCATCACCACTTCTTCAAGCGCAATGTTAGTCGTCAGATAGTTCGTCAAGCCGACGCTATTGTTGGTCTCGAAAATCTTGTGCTGCGTTGGTCGGCGCAAGTCGGCATCCACGATCAACACCGAATAACCACCCTGCGCGCAGGTGAACGCCAAGTTTGCCAGCGTCGTCGATTTGCCCTCGCCCGGACCGCCGCTGACCAACGAGATCGTATTTGCGTCGGCGCTCTTGCGGTTGAACTCGATGTTTGTGCGCAGGATGCGGTACGCTTCAGCGTCCGGCACGTCGTTGGGCTGCTTGTGGAGCAACTTGATATTCTTTGGAACAATGGCGAGTACCGGCACGCCCAGCATCGTTTCCACGTCCTCCATCGTTTTAACGCTCGTGTCGAGATACTCGATGAAGAACGCCAGACCGACGCCGGCCACCAGGCCGAGGAGCACGCCGATGGCCATGTTCAACGGCACGCGCGGGCTGGACGGCTGGGAAGGCTTCTCCGCCTTGTTCCAGATCTGGGCCGGCGTGCGGTCCATGCGGTAGTCCACCGTGGACTTCTGCTTCTGCATCTCCAAGGCCGTGAGCACGTCCTTCGCTTTGAGATAATCTTCCTTGAGCGTGTCGTAATCGGAGCTGTCGTTACGGTGCTGACGCTGCTTGTCGGTGAGGTCCTTCAACTGGCCTACGAGGCTCTTCTGCGTGTCCTTGGCGATTTCCAGATTGATTGCCAGCGAATGCCGGATACTAGCGATCTGGTCGGAAAGCTGCTTGTAATAGACATCCCGCGCTGCCAACAGCGACCTGATCTTCGGATGGTTTGGCCCCAGTCCGGAGTTCCGCAGGGCGGGCAGGTTGGAGTCTGCTTCCTGGTACTTGGGCAGGATGCTCTCGACGGTGTTGTCCTTGATGCCCAGAGTGGGAAGCGCGCGCTGGAGTTCCTCCGGCTTCAGTTGGCTGACCTGGGTAAGCTGATTGGTCAACCCCGCAACGTTCGAGGCCGCCTTGTCTACTTCGCTCTGCTTGGCCGCCACTTCATCCTGATACGGGTCAACCCGGCGAACTTGGTTCTCGGGCTCCGGGTCCTTGATCTCCGGATGATCCTTGAGCATCTGGTGGACCTTCGCGCGGAGGTCGTTTACCTGCTGTTGCTTCTCGCGCAGGTTCTCGTCGATGGACTTCAGGCTGCGGTCATCCAAGTTTTCGCCCGTCTGCCTCTTCACGGTAGAGTAAGACGCCGCCACGGCGTTGGCCAACAGCGCTGCCTCCTCCGCATTGATGCTCGTGACAGCTACCTCCATCAACAGCGTGCCGCGTACCTGTTTGAGGCTGAGCATCGAACGCAGCTTGTAGTACGCTCCCTCCCGGCTGAGCGGCTGACCTTCGACAGCCCACTTGCGCTCCAGATCGTTCTGCTCGACCACCGGGTTGAGCACGTCAGTGCTCTGGACCAACTCGAACTGCGTCTGGATATAGACCGGGTCTGGCCCTCCCCCACTCATGTTGCTGTGGGTGCTCCCGCCAAATACCGTCACGTCCGAGGATGGATTACGGATTTCTAGCGTCGTCGCGGCCCGGTACTTCTTGGGCATGCAGTACGTGACGATCCCTGTGGTGATGACCACTAGCAGAAAGGTCAACAACACAATGCCGAAGCGCACGCGGATGACGCGCCAGTAATCGAGGAAATGCAGCTTCGAGTCGCCGGCGGCGGCGGAGGGACGGGCGTCAGGCTTTTGCATGTTCGTGGATCATACCCGTGCGGCGTAGAAGGCGCAACGCGGGATTCGTGGCGGCTCGGCTGAAACGCTCGTTTCGCCAGATGGATGGCCGAGGGTGGCTGGAAAGCGCGAAAGGAAGACTAGAACTGGAAGCGCAGACCACCGAAGTAGCGGTTGCGGTCGTACTGGCGCGATTCCACCTCTGAACTGACGGTGGTATGCGTGTAGCCGATCTCCAGCGCAAAGTTGCGGTTGATGGCGTAGCGTACACCAGCGGAAACGTCGTAGGTTTCCTCGTTGAAGTTGTTCGGCGCGTAGAGGGCTAGCGCCGGGTCGGTGCGGTCGGGCGTCGAGTAGTAGCTGTGCGTGAAGTAGAACCCGGCGTAGGCGCTGATGCGCGGGGTGAACTGGTGCTCGACGTTGATGCCGAGGCGCACCGTGTCAGCCTTGGTCGCGTCCGTCGAAAGATCACCTTCCTCGATCCCGTAGCGGGCTACGAAGCTGAAGTTCGTGCGGCGGCCGGCCGCGTAGGTGATCGTCGCCTCAGCGTACGGCGAGTTCTCGTCTGCGCCCGAAACGTCCTCGTACGTGCGGAACTCGGCCCCGGCACGGATCGTTCCACGCAGCCGCGGGCTGAACACGTAGTCGAAGCCGCCGAGCACGAAGTGCGTGTACGAGTCGCTGTTGATGCTGAAGTAGTCGATGTAGCCAAAGCGGTAGTCGCCCGCCAGCGCCAACTGCGGAGTGAGTTGATAGCGAATCTCCTCTGAGAAGTAGAGTTCGATGCGGTTCTCGTCGGTCGTGTACGGCTGGTCCTCGAAGGCAAACGCCACGAACTGGCCGCCGGTCACCAGCGAGATCCGAGGGGCGAGTTGATAGGTCAGGCCGATGCCATCGGTCGTGTAGAAATAGTCACCGTTCCGGTCCCCCGTGGTGCGCCCGGCCGCGCCGAGCACGGTGTTGAACCCGGTCAGGTTCGTCGCGCCGTAGTCGCCTTGCGAGACGTAGGCGTTGTACGAGCTGACTTCCAGGAAGGCGCGCGGGGTGAGCTTGTAAGTGGAGCGCACTTCGAGGGCCCCGTTCACATCGTAGTTACGCCCGGGGCGGTCGATGTAGTAGGACGCCCCCACGTCGGCGGTGATCGCCAACGTGGCACGCCGGGTAGCGACCGCGTAGGAAGCACCCACGTCGGCGTTGAAGAAGACGCTGCCGTTCGTGTCGAAGTTTTGCGACACGCGCCGGCCGTTCGCGTTGACGAACGTGAAGCGGTCCGGCTGGCCGAGTGGATTATCGTCGTAGCCGACGCGCACGTCGCCTGTGATCGTGAACTTCTTGCGACTGAAATTGCCTTCGTCCGCCGTCCCGGTGTCCTTGGTGTCAACCGTGTCCTTGAGGTCGAAGCCAGCGCGAGCCGACGGGGGAGAGCAGACGGCTTGACTGAGGAGCACCAGCGACAACGCCAGCCAAGTAGATTGCTTTTTGTTCATAAACAAGCGGATAGCAGAAATCAGGCTCGATAAGGCGGCAGCGGTTCCGGGCAATATACTTTCCGGCAAACGCCACGGGCGAACGA
>CAXTQD010000033.1:13075-24703 GCA_964246175.1 uncultured Chthoniobacterales bacterium
GTATCGAAAACCTCTCTGTACGGGCAATAGAAATCTTTAGGGGAGTTGACCCGACGCCGCCTCTTCTTTAGACGAAAGTTTCCAAAACCGGGTCACCGAGGAAGGGCGAGGGCGGCGCGCTGGCGAGAGATCTCGGCGAGGCCGGCACCGTCGACCGGATTCCAGCCGAGGCTGGCCGCACGTCGGTAGGCGGCCTCCGCCTCGTCGAGCCGGCCGGCGCGTTGTAAATAGAAGCCGAGGTAGGTCTGCACGTTGGCAGACTGCGGGTCCCAGGTGAGCAGGCGCTCGAAAATCGGGGCGGCCTCGTTGAAGCGGCCGAAGCGCGCGAGGTCCTCGCCGGTGCGCATGAGCAGCACGCTGTCGTTCGGAGCAAGGGCGAGGGCGTGCTGGTAGGCGTCCAGGGCATCGCGGCGGAAAGAAACCGTGATGCCGTCGTCCAGGGCAGCCTGCCCACCAAGGTCACGCTTCTCCGCGATGAGCTGGCGCGCCTCGCCCATATAGTAATAGAGGAGTGGGTCGTGCTGCTGATATTCGAGCCCTTGGCGGGCAAATCCCACGGCAGCTACCAGACGGCCATCGCGCAAAGCGACACGGGCCTTCTCGGCGTAGTACGCGCCCGGCAGTTTCGGCATGCCTTCCGCCAGCAGCCACAGCGAGAGTGCCGGCAGCGCCAGCCGCCCCAGCCAGTCCACGGGCCGCCGCTGTGCGACTTGGTCCTCGCTCAGCGGGGCACGGCCCGGATTGGCTAACTGCCCGAAGACGAAGGCCATCAGCAGGGTATTGGCGGGGATGTGCAGGTTGAAATCCACGACGGAATGGACCACCAAGCAGGCGACGGCGGAAAGGCAGCCGATGTTCCAGGCCGCTGCGTTGCTGCCGCGTGCGTCACCGCCTGACCGCGATGCCAAATGCCGGAACGTGCGCAGGCCGTTGCCCAGATGGATGAACAGAAAAAGGAGAAAACCCGCCGCTCCGACCGTGCCGTACTCGGCGAGGAGTTCGAGATAATCGTTGTGCGGCCGGACGGGATCGACCTGCACGGATGGGTTGCGAAAGCGCCGGCCGTAGTACAGGTACGTGGCCGCGCCGGTGCCGAACGCCGGACTGGTCTCCCATTGCCGCACCGCCGCCGGCCAGAGCAGCAGGCGAATCTCCTGGCGATCCACGATCTTCTTGGCACGGCCTTGAAGCAGCGTGCTGCTGCGGAACGTCAGGAAGAGGATGCCGCCGCCGAATGCTCCCGTGATCGCCAGGACGAGCAGCACCCGCGGCAGGAGGCTCGGCGCGGAAGCGCGCACGCGCAGCAACCCGAGGAGCGTCATGGTGCCCAGTCCGGCCGCCGTGCTCAGGTAGCCGCCGCGGCTGCCCGTGATGAGCAGGCCAGCGAAGCAGCACAGCGCCAAGTAGCCGGTCAGCAACTTGAGCGTCGGACGATTCCGGCTCCAGATCGCCGTCGCCAGTGCCAGACAGCCGACGACTTCCAAAAAGCCAGCCATGTGGTCCGGACAGATGTAGAGCCCGCTAGCCCGGCCGTCGTACTGCGGGGCGCGGATGAAACCAAAGAGCATGTCCGAGTGCCCGGAGGCGAACTGCCGGCCACCGACCACGATGTTGACGACCGCCAGCGCCAGCAGAGCGACCAGGACCCACTGGCGGCGCCGCGGATCGGTCAGCAGACAGGCCGTCAGGAGGTAGACCACCAGGGCTGCCAACACCATGAAACGGTCATCCCAGGCGATGTACTCGACCGGCGAGGTGAGCGTGCGCGCGAGGATGTAGCCGAAGAACAACGCCGACGACGCCAGACACCACCCGTTAGCCGGCAGCTTAGGCCGCCGCAGGTCCACCAGCGACAGAATACCGGCAAGGCCCAGCAGTCCATAAGCCGGCAGGGCGAATAGCAGCCGGGTGCCACCGATGAGCAGTTCAATCGCCGTCAGCGCGAGGCAGATCAGCAGAGCGTAGACGACGTTCAAAAGCCGGGATCAGGCAAGGACCAAAAGACGAAACGGCCCCTGCGATGAGGTTGGCATCGCAGGGGCCGGAAAAGGGATTCGCTCAGAGTAAGAATGCCTTACGAAACAGGGGTAGCGGGCGTCGGGGTGGCCGGCGGCAGAGCGAATCCACCACTCGGGGCGCTGCCCACGAAGCCAGGCGCGCCGGGAAAGCCGGGGCCGAAGCCCACGCCGAAGCCGTAGTCGTCGGCCGGGGCGAAGAGGCCCGCACCGGTCGTAGTGTCGCCAGGGCCGGCGTTCACGAGCCTGGCGAGGTCATCGGCACACTCGGGATGCAGCGAGGAAGCAGTGTCCACCAACTGGCTGGCTTTCGTTACGTCGGAGGCGATAGCCGCCCGGGTGAGCTTGTCCACGTCCGGGCAGCTCAGCCGGCCCTGGCCCTGCTTGGGCTCTTTGGCCATGATCGCCGCGCGCAGCAGATCGGTGGCATTCGACGTGTCCTTGCTGACGGCCGAGCGGACGGCACCGGCGGTCTGGTCAACGCTGGCCTTGGCCAGAGAAACACCGGCGGGCAATTCGGAGGAAAGCTTGCTGCGAGCTGCTGCCATGCTGATGCTGGCAGCGTGAGCGCTTGTCGCGGTGACCGCCAACACGGCGGCGATGGCGCTCAGGAGAGCACGGCGGACGGAAGTCATGTTTCGCATCGCTTTTCGGGTAGTTCGGCGTTGAAGTGAAGCTGGTTGTCAGGATTGCAAGCACGAACAGCGGGCAGCGGGAATCGAACCCGCCTGGCCAGCTTGGAAGGCTGGAACTTTACCACTAAGCTATGCCCGCGACTTCGGGCATCTTTGCCAGAGGGTAAGGGTCCTTGCCAAGTCTTTTTTCGAGAAAAGAGCAGGTTTTCGGCCCGCACAGAGAGGTTCATGCCACAATCGGTGGGAGAAAACGCCCAACGAAGATGCTACAAGGAAGGCGCATGCCTGCATCCGCCCCGCTCCTGGTCCTCGCTTCCGCCTCGCCGCGTCGGCGTCTGCTGCTGGCTGAACATGGCTACCGAGCGGAGGTCATGCCGACAAACGTCGAGGAATCTACTGACCCCGGTCTGAGCGTGCCCGAACTGGTGCGCCTCAACGCCCTTCTGAAAAGCGCCGCACTCTGGGCGCACCAACCCCGCGCCGTGATCCTCGGCACCGATACGCTCGTCTGCCTGGATGGCCGCGCGCTTGGCAAGCCGGTTGACCTCGCCGAGGCTGCCGACATGCTCGGGCGGCTGGCCGGTCGTCGGCACGAGGTGTATTCCGGGGTGTGCCTGGCGCTGCCGGCAGAGGGACGCATCGTGTGCTTCGTCGAGGAGACGCGCGTGGAGTTCCACCCGCTCACCCTGGCGGAGATCGACGCCTACCTGCGTCTGATTGATCCCCTCGACAAGGCTGGCGGCTATGCAGCTCAGGAACACGGCGGGCGCATCATCGCCGGCCACGCCGGCTCGTGGAGCAACGTGCTCGGGCTGCCGATGGAGCGCCTCGCCGTCACCCTGGCCGCGGAGTTCGGCATCCGCCCGGAGATGCCGCTTGGGGGCTGAAGACCCATGGAGACGGAGACCTTCCAGCATTACCGGGTGTTCCGGCGCACGGACGGTGCGCTCTGGGAACTCGGCCGCGGGGCGATGGCGGTCACGTACAAAGCGTTCGACGTGAACTTGGACTGCCCCGTGGCGCTGAAGGTCGTCGATGCCCGCCGCTTGGAAGACGAGCACACCCGGGCGCGCTTCGTGCGCGAGGCTCGCGCGGCGGCCGGTCTGCGTCACCCCAACATCGCCACTGTCTACCACCTGGGCAGCGATGGGCAGAGTTACTTTTACGCGATGGAGTTCGTGGACGGCGAGACCGTCGAGGACCTTGTGGCGCGTCGCGGCCCGCTGCCGCCGACCGAGGCGCTGGACATCGCCGCACAGGTAGCTCGCGCGCTCGGGGCCGCGGCCAAGCAGGGTCTCGTCCACCGCGACATCAAGCCGGCCAACTTGATGGTCGTACGCGAGGAGGATGAGGACAACGCACTCTTGGTCAAGGTGATCGACTTCGGCTTGGCGCGGCGCGCAGGGACGGACCCGGCGGCGCAGATCACGCTGGGCGGCTTCGTGGGCACGCCGCACTACGCAAGTCCGGAACAGATCGAGGAACGCGATCTCGACGGGCGCTCGGACATTTACAGTTTGGGCGTGACGCTGTGGTTCATGCTCACGGGCAAGCCGACGTTCGGCGGACCAGCAGCGCAAGTCGGCTCGCAACACCTCCACGGCGAGCCGCCTTGGGGCACGGTCGCGCACCTGCCTGCTTTTGTGCGCGAGTTGCTCTCCCGCGCCTTGCAAAAGGATCCCGCTGACCGGCCACAGGACTCGGGGGCGTTCCGGCGCGAGATCGAGGTGTGTCGGCAGGCCCTCGCGGAAGATGTCATGGTAGTCGACACGCCGTCGGTGCCGCCACTTCCCGCCGCGGACCCAGCGGCCGAGACCGTCGCGCCCGGTGCTCCCCTGCCCCATCCCGAGGGGTTCCCACCGACGACCGGCGATGTGCTGGCCGGGCGTTTCACCTTGGAGGAAATGGTTGGCGAGGGTCGCGCCGGGCGAGTGTTCCGGGCCAAGGACGGCCGACGTGGAGGGAAGACGATGGCGGTGAAGGTGCTGCGGACCGATGCGGGCTGGGACCGTGCAGAAGTCGCGGCCGTGCGGGATGGATTCGGGAGGCTGCGGGCCGCGCCGCACCCGCGGCTGATCGAGGCCGTGGCATTCGACGAAGCACGGGGATACTGGTTCGCGGCTTCGGAGTGGGTGCAAGGGTTTACGGTGGTGGACCTCCTGCGCCACCGGGGATGCCTGGAACCATCGGAAGCCCTCAGCCTGATCACCCAAGCTGCCGCCGCGGCCGTTCACGCCCGTGCCAACAGCCTGCGCCGCCTCGAACTCGCCCCACATCAGATCTTGATTGGTCTCCCGGCGACGTTCAACGTCGACCCTGCGCGCGGAGTGCGGACGATTCTTGACCAGCCACTGGCGCGATGGCCACGGTTCGGCTTGAAAATCGACGCCCTCGCACTGCCGCACGGGGGACGCGGTGGCGCGGCCATGGACGCCAGTTCGCTGACCCTCGTGCCATCGGGCAACGTCACCCGCGAGCCGACCATCGGGTACATTCACGCACTCGATGCGCTCTTGTACGAACTTCTCAGCGGCACCCCGCCATTCTCTGAAGCCAGCGGCCGGCGCGAAATTCCTCCTCTGCCCGCGCTTGGGGAAGAGGCCAACGCCTTGTTGCAGTGCGCCCTGTACCCGCGGCCGGACTTCCGTAGCGAGCAGGAGTTTATTGATGCACTCCTCGCGGCTTGCCACATCGCGCCGAGAGTCTCGCGTCCGGAAGCGGAACCTCCTTCCGCACCGATAACGGGTACGCCGTCGATGGCGCCGACCATCCGCACGAAGCTCCTCCGTCCTCCAGCTATGATCGCCCGGATGAAAGTCCTCCCGCCCCGCCGCATGGATTGGCTGGCCATCATCCTGGTGACGGCGCTCATTGCCCTCGCGTTGGGAAGCATCTGCCTGCTCCGCTTCGTCCGACCGTGAGGGGTAAAAACAAGCGCGGCCCGCCCCGAGTTCGGAACGAGCCGCGTTGGTGATTAGCGTCTGAGAAAGTAGGACGCCCACGAACGTTATTCGCGGTCTTCGAATCCAAGCGCCTTCATCGTCTCAGGGTCAATACGGCCGGTGGCTCGTATGTTGTTGTCATGCTGGAAGCGGCTTAACGCACTGCGGCTGGCAGGCCCGAACTCTCCGTCAACCGGTCCTTTGTAGTAACCACGTTGGGAGAGTTGCTTCTGCACAGCTTTAGGCAAGGCAGCAGCGTTCGCACGGTCTCCCTCGCGCTGGTTGTCGTATCCACCGTCCGCAACGCGCCCGTTGTAATAACCGGCGTTGTAGGGGTCGTTATAACCATACCCGTAGCCGTACGGATACCCACCGCCGTAGAATCCTCCGTAATACCCGAACCCGAAGAAGAACGGATCGTAAAAATACGGCACCCCGTACAGGAAGTAACGATGTCCGTAGCCGTAATATCCCCCACGATAACCCCCGCGATAGCCGTAGCCATAACGGCCACCACGGCCGGCGGTCGCATACTGCGGCGACACCCGGGCAGCCGGGCGGCTAAAAGACGGCGACGCCCCGTGGGCCGCCGCAAATGAATGACCACCCGGCGCAGCCGGCAGAGCGGCAACCGTCATCAGCACGGCTCCGGTGGTAGCGAGCAAAGTCTTGATCATATTAGTCACTTTCAACCTCATATATCGCGCGGCATAGGCTCTCCGCGCGCTTGCCTCTGGGCGGTGAGGGACTCGAACCCCCGACCAACTCGGTGTAAACGAGCCGCTCTACCACTGAGCTAACCGCCCGAAACTGCCTTACCAAGCGTTTTGCGGACATCCTCGACAACACTAACTTCTCTCTTGATTGCCACTTCTGATCCACTTCGCACTCGGAACACACGGGGCGACCGAGGATAAGAAGTATTCATTCGAGAAGGTGGACGAGTGCTTGTGCCGCTACACGCCAACTTGATATTTACTATGCCAGAATCTAAGCTTTTTGGCAAGGAACTGCGGCGTTCCCAGGAGACCACGGACCGGGTGGCGGCCAAGCAAGCTGGCTGACTTGCCCTTCTACGATCTCTTTCTTGAACGTATACGTGCGGTGTTCGCCCACGCCGTAGATGTTCGATGCTTCTTGCCACCGTGTGAACGTTTGCTGCCGGGTCAGGGTGCGTCGGGCGACGGACTGGCGGCAGGAGCGGGCGTAGGCACAGGCAGCGGAGTGGCATCTGGTGAGACGCCGGTGGGTGCCGGCCCGCCGCGGGGGGCGTCAACCTTGCCGTTCGGGTCTGGCGCGGGGTCTGTGGTTTGCTGGGGCAAGAGGCCGGGGTTCACGGTGTCACCCGTCGCTTCTTTAAGGTCACTGATGAGCACGGTGTCGCCCTTTTCCGTAATAGCGTAGAGCTTTTCGGCGAAGCCGAGCGGCACGTGGATGCAGCCGTGGGAAGAGGGTTTGCCGGGGTTGTTGCCGCCGTGGATGGCCATGCCATCCCAGGTCAGCCGCTCCATGAAGGGCATGGACGCTTCGTGGTACTTCTCGGAATGGTATTCGACGTTTTTGGTCAGGATCGTGTAGGTGCCGGCCGCGGTAGGGTGGCTCTGGATGCCGGTACTCGCGGCGGCGCGGCCGATTTGCTTGCCGCCGCGGTAGACGTGGATCGTCTGATGGGTCAGGTCCACGATGATACCCACCGCACCCGTCGGTGAAGCGTCAGGGTCCCAGGTGTACTGGTTGGGCTGGAGGTCGGCAGTTTCGGGCGGTAACTGCTTGCCCTTGTCAATCGCCGGAGCGCCGAAGCCCAGGCTGGCAGCAAGGAAGACGAAGAGGAAGAAGGCGTTCGCGTGTTTGTTCATTCAATCAGGTCGCTTTGTGACCGGACCAGAACTTAACCTGTGAGCGGGAGATTACGAGGAGCGTAAACGTAGTCCCAACGCCGATGCCGGTTATGGCTTGTCTGAGGGGATGTTGCCCGCGGGTTCGTGCGCCGCGTAGTAGCGACCGATCTCCTCTTCATGCTGCTCGTCAATCTCGGCCTCGGTGGCGAACTGCGGGGCGCCTTGGATGCTCGCGGCGGTGTAGGGCACGCACACGCGGTGTTTCTCCTCATCCACCTGCACGCCTTTCGCCGGAACCACGCAGTTTTTGCCGAAGAACCAGCTCGCTTTCACTCCAAGGTACTCAATGCTGCCCGTGGTGTGGTCGCTCCACATGCCGTGGAGGTTGCCGACCGTTTTTCCGTCGGCGCTGACCACGTCAAGATCGACGAGGTTGTAGTAAGCGGAACTGTTGTAGTCGCTGATCGGTTTCATAAATGCGGGCGCGCGGCTGAAGTATCGCGCGGGATCAGCTTTCCTTGCGCCCCTCGGGTGGAGTCGCCGTTTGTTCACGGGAAGGAGCCTGTGGCTTGTCCTTGGGATGTGCCACCGCCGCGGGTACGGCTTCGAAGTCCGGGTCGCCGTCGCCGAACATGTCGCGGTCTCCCGCACGCAGCACCGGTTGCACTTTGACGGTGGGCAGGAGCCGGCCATGGACGCGGGCACGCTCCCAGATGAAGCGGCGCATGATGACCTTCAAACTCGCCGTCAACGGCACGGCTAGGATTGCGCCAATGGGTCCGTCGAGGATCGCCGACCAAGCAAACACGCTGATGATGACGGTCAGCGGGTGCAACCCGGTAGATTCGCCCACGATCTTGGGCGAGATGATGGTGCTCTCCAATGTTTGCACACCGAACATAATGAGCACGACATAAAGCGGGTGCCTGAGATCGCCGTACTGTACAAGAGCGATGAGGATCGCCGGCACGTAGCAGATCAGGATGCCCAGGTACGGGATGAAGGTAAGCACCAGTACCAACAGCGCAATGAACAGGCTAAAGTTCAAGTGCAAGAACACGGCCAGGCACGTACCAATGAGCAGGGCGTCGATGGAGGACACGATCAACTGGCCGCGGAAGAACGCCGTCAGGTAGACGTGGATCTCCTGCATGATGCTGACGACCTCCTGCTTGGGTTGCGAGTCCTTGATGGGCAGGTAGTCGGTCCACTTGCGGGCGATGTTCTTACCCTCCACCAGCAGGAAGAATAGGTAGATGGGGATAATGATCGCGTTGAGCAGCACACCGAAGGCACCGAGGAAGCCGCCGAGTGCCTTGAACAGGAAGCCGCCCGCCTGCCGGAGCAGTTCCGGGGCTTGCTGCCCCCATTTGGGCAGTTGTTCCTGCAACCAGTCACGCAGGTCGCTGGCATCTACCTTACCGTCTCCGTCGAGGTCGCCCGCAGGCTTGGCCTTCTCGTCCGACGGCGGGGTGACCGGTACGGGGTTTTCGCCCGGCTTCGGCGCGACCGTCAACGGGCCGGGCACGGGGGCGGCGGGAAGATCCCTCTCCAACTGCTCGATCTTGGCCTGCGAACTGCCGACAAAGGCGACGAGCCGTTCCTGCGCCTGCCGGGCGAACGTCGGGAAGTCATGCACCGTGCGGTTGATGCTCGCGTACGCGCGCGGCACGATCCACACCCCGGCCGCCACGCCGGTGAGCACCACGACGGCGAACATGGCCGAAACTACCTTCGTGCGCGACCAGCGCGTTTTCGCGCAGAGATAGCGCACGACCGGCTCCAACAAAAACGCCAGCACGGCCGCCACGGCGAAGGGCAGCAGCACGGGTTGAAGGAACGCGATGCCGCGGGCGAGTTCGGCGATGATCCACAAGCCGATCACCGCCGCTGCCACCCACGCGGCACAGGTCAGGATGTTGCCAATGGAGCGGCGCTGCCAGGCACTAAAGAAATGATTCATCAAACAGGGTACTTGGTAAAATGGGATGAGGCCGCTTCAAACAGAGGCACGTGCGGCATCGCCTCATCCCCAAGGGCCTTTGGCGAAGCCGCACGTCATTAGTCTGGCCACCAAGGCCCGGTCAGCGTTGCCCGAAATTGCGCATCATCCGGGAGGCGATCATCCCGAGCACGCCCATGACAACCGGGTTGCCCATCGCCTTCATGAGCCAGGGCTGTTGCGCCACGGTCTGCTGCATCACGTCAGGATGTTGGGTGCGGGTGTAATTGGCTACACGGGCATAATCATCGGCACTCATTTGCTGCGGGTTGGTCGAGCCGAGACCGAGCATCCCGGCTAGGGAGCCGAGTCCAATTCCCTTGCCTTGTAGACCTCCGAGCAGGGAGCCCATCAGCCCCTGCTGCTGGGTAGGGGAAGCCTGTGCGTAGGCATTCTGCGAAGCCTGCTGGAACTGGTCGTCCGGCAGCTTGCCCAAATACTCGGTTGCCCCCTGGTGCATGGTGTTGCTATCGAAGGCTTGGTCGTCCGGGTGCTGCGACGCGAAACGGTCCATGTAGTGGGACGCGTCCTGGTCGCTCATCGTGTTGCTGCCGCCGAACTTTTGCATGAAATCATCTACGGTGCCGGGCATAAGGATAAGTTTTGGTTTGGGGTTGGGGTGTCGAGAAAAGGTTGGTTCGGAGAAGGAAGTTCTCTGGCCGGTTCAAGGATGTTCCTTGGTGTAGGTCATGTCTCGGGTACGTGCGTCCAGGTGAGCCGTGCCGATCTTCAGCGGTGGGTTGGACGGCGCGTAGGCGATCACGTTCAGGTCCTGTCCCGGGAATTCCTTGGCCATCTGGGCAAGCATGGTGCGCATCAACGCCGGGACGCTGTCGAGGTCCACGCTGCGATCCAGGATGAGGCCGAGTTCGTTCTGCTCGTTGAGCACGGCTTTGTCGATGGTTTTGAACTGCGGATCAGCCGAGCGCAGCCGGTTGAGGAACTCCGCCTGGCGCTGGCGCTGGTTGCCTGCCGCGTTGCCCGGCGGGAGCGGCGGTGGATTGGCCGCGCGCGTTTCGTTCTCCGGCGGCACGGCCTGCCGCTGGGTCGGAGGGGGTGCGGCGGGTCCGCAGGCCACGAGGCCGGCAGACAGCAACAAGGCCAACGATGTACGCAGATGATTGGGCGATGGGGGCAACGTGAACGCTTTCACTGGGAACTCAATCGCTTCCGCAGAAGCGGGCGGCCCTCCTGCCGCGGGCTTTCGTCCATGCTGAGCGAGAGTTTCAAAGGAGGGTTTCATGTTGGGTTCTGTCGAGCGCGCTGGTGGTCAAAGGGTGCAAGGACCATGGATCCAAAGTTCCTTGCACCCTCTCTGTACCGGGAGCGTGTCCTGCGTTTATCGGACCAAGGTGACTTCCACCCGCCGGTTCAACTCGCGCGCCCGCGCATCGGAGTGATCGGCGACCGGGTAGGCTTCGCCGAAGTTGGCGGCCTCGATGCGGCTGGCATCAATGCCGGCGCCGGTGCGAGCGCCCTTCACGGCGACGATCCGCTGTTGCGTCAGTTTCTGGTTCAACTCGGCGGTACCGGTGCCGTCGGTGAAACCTTTCAGCGATACCCTGGCGGCAGGATTTGCCTGCAGGGAAACGACGACGGCATTGAGAATGCTCACGGCCGGAGCGTTGGGCGTTGTGGCGTTAGCGTCGAAGTTCAGCACGGCCTTACCCGCGTCGGGACCACTCGCGTTGGCTGTGAACGGATTTGCTGCCGCGGCGGCGGTTGCGGTCAGCAACGGGGTGGCGGCGGTCCTGGTGGTATCAACCGTCGGTGCCGGGATTGCCGAGGAAACTTGGTCGGCGTCGCGGTGATGACAAAACGGCAGCAGGAGCAAGGGAATGAGCAGCAGCAACAAAAGCCACAGTGGGTTGAAGCGGCGTTGGGCGCCAAGGGAACAGCGGCAACGTCGCCGCCATCCCGACGGGTGCGGTTGGGATCGTTATCATCTTGGGCGTCTAGTACGGGTTAGATTGATTAGGGATGGGTCGGGAGTAGGAATGAGAGATGCCTGCGGGGGGGCGAGCGAGTTTCGGCCGGCCCGCTCCCCGCGGGGTTTTCCAGATAGATCGGCAACGAACTCCAACGGCGGACCGCAGCGGCTCGCGGTCAGCGGCTCGTGCGCTCGTCGCGTTTCACTTCTTTCTTGCCGTCGCGGAGCACCTCCACGTCTTCCTTGCGCACGGTCTCGCTGACCTG
>CAXTQD010000034.1:0-20108 GCA_964246175.1 uncultured Chthoniobacterales bacterium
CTCCGGAAGCGACCCCGGTGATCGTGGAAACGCCGCCTCCGACGCCCGACCCCCATCTTCAATGGATCGGGTACGTCGCGGTGCTCGAAAAACTCCGCGACACGGTGAGTATCCCCAACGCCTTAGACCAGCCCGAGACACTCACGGAAGGTCTAGATCGATTCCGGGACAGCGTCGCCTACCTGCCCGTCAAGGATGATCCTTCCGTCGGCGGTTTCCTGCGCAAGCTGCCTGCCAAGATCGAACCAACGGGCGACCAGCCCGACCTGCCCGCCAACCTGTGGACCAAGGACACCGTCAACCGGCAGGGGGATCTGCAAAGCGTCACCTACCGTTGGGGAACCACGGGTTTCCGCTTCGTCTTCAACCGGGTGAACGCCACCGCGGGTGCGCCCGCCTTTTACCTGAGTGCGACGACGGTGCCCGCGCAGTTCGGCTTCGTGCTCGCACGGATGGCGGCGGCGGCCGGAGGCGGGCCGTTGTCGGGGGCAGCTTCCGTCAAAGGTCCCGTAGCGTGGGAAGCGCCGGGGGGTAACTACGCCCTGCGTTCTTCCTGGATGGTGCTCGACAACATCAACGCTCCCTTCTATGCCAACGCCGGTCGGCCCGCCGCCGACAGCCCGATGAACGGCCTCAGCGCCCAGGACGCCGTGCGGCTCGCGCGGGCCGCCGGTTGCGCGCTGCCAACGCTCGGCCAGTGGGATGCCGCGCTCGCTAGTCCGTCCGGGCAGCAATGGCAGACCCAGTGGCAGGCGTTCGCCAAGGTCCGCAGCCCCGAGTGGGCTGCTCTCGCGCGCAACATCCAGGCCCAGCACCTCACCGGCTCGAAGCTGCCCAACGACCAGTGCTTCGGCGACCGCAACGATCTGAACGCCGTCACGCAGACCTCCAGTCAAAACTTGTTCTTCGAGGGCGTTGGCAGCCGGACCGTGGCGGGGTACGCTCACCTCATCGGCAACGTTGGGCAGTATGTGGTGGACGACGCGCGCAACCCGACCAAGTATTACTTTGCCGGCGGCTCGGCGGAGTCCGCCCCGGCGACGTTCCAGTCGTTGACGACGCCGCCGGTCGTGGCCTCACCCTTCCTGTCGGCGGCTGACGGCGGCCTGCGCTTGGCGGCGCTGGCTAAGGGAGACGGCAGCGAGAAGAACCCGGCGTTTGACAAGCTCAAGGGCGACCTCGACACCGAGTTGGCGCGGGTGCGCAAACTGTGACGCGGCCATCGTCCTCATACCCCGATCGGTCACCGCGAATCTCCTTGACACTTCGGCCGCGCCGCCGTGAATCTTGCCCCTCGCGTCCGTGGTGCCGCCGAGCAGCGGAAACCCGCGCGAGCAGCCATGGCAAAATTTAGCGAGGACGAACTGAAATGGGCTTCGCAGACCGCCGCACAGCTGCGGTTTCTGCAAGTAGACTGCACGGACGTTGCTCCCGACGAGCGTCAGCACTATCTCGACAACGAAATCCGCCGCGCGCTCAAGGACGTGGTCCGCGAGAAGCACCCGCACTATCTGGAAGCGTTGGCGATGCAGTTCCCCGTCGGCGAAGGCGGGGGCGCGCCGCCTCCCGTCCGCAACGGCCACGACGCTCCCGCGCCCGCCGAACTCACCCCCGAAGAGTTGCTCGCGCAGATGGTGAAGATCGCGCCGCTGCTCCCCAAGCGCAAGCTCCAGGAGTTCGGCCTCGAACTCCAGCGCGCCGGCTACCTCGAACTCCAGACGACTGCCCTGGCCGACGCGCCGCCCGAGGAACTGCTCAAGCGCTTCCCCATGGACCCGCTTGCCCAGGTCGACCTCCAGCGCCTCTACCGGCTCGTGATCACCCTGGCCGATTTCGTCCTGAGCCTGGACCAGCTCGCCTGGAATCTCTGGAAAACGATGTCCCCCCGCTCGGCCGTGCGGCGCGACGCCACCTTTGACGGCGACCTGCGCAAGGCCGGCGGCCGGTATCTCTCGGGCGACACGGAGGTTTCGGTCGGTCAGATCAGCCAGATCATCGACCGCCTGCGGCAACTCGTCGCCGGGTTGATGGGCTCCATCGGACCGGCGGCCCGGTCGTTCTCGCAGCGCCACGTCGCGCGCTTCGGCCCCGACGCCATCAAGGACCTCGCCGCCGCGGAGGGTGGAGGCGGCATGTTCACCAACGTCGAGCAGAAGAACTGGCGCAAGTACGTCCAGCTCTCCAAGGAACTCAGCGAGGACTCTGTGGAGGCCGAGATGGTCGAGTGCGTTTCCCACTACGCCGAGGGGCTGATCCGGGGCACGAAATCTTCTACCCTCTAACGTCCCATGCCCCTGCAAATCCACTGGGAAGAAGGGTTGTTTCTCCAGCCCCACCATCTGCAACGGATGCAGAAGAACCTGTTCGACCTCGTCGGACGGGAACGCGGGCTGACGTGGTCCTACCCGTACGGGGTCGTCGAGGCGCAGCTCTCCGCCGACGATCTGCGGGCGTTCCGCATCCAGTTCAGCCGACTGCGCGCGGTGATGCCGAGCGGATTGGAGGTCAACTTCCCCGAAAACTCCGAACTGCCGACCATCGACATCAAGCAGGCGTTCGCCGCAGCCGGCGGCGGGTTCACCGTGTACCTCGGGGTGCCGCTGTGGATCGACTCGCGTGCCAACACCCTCAACGGCCAGGGCGTCGACTCACGCGCGAAGCTCATCTACCGCACCCGCGAGGTCGAGTACGCCGACGAGAACACCGGCGAGAACCCCAAGCCGCTGATCGTGCGCCGGATCAACGCGCGCATCCTTCTGGAAAACGAGGACCGCTCGAACCTGGAAGTCCTGCCGCTCTTCCGCGTGACGCGCTCCACGACCGAGGAAAGCTCCATGCCGCAGCTCGACCCGGACTTCGTGGCCCCCGCGCTCGTGCTCAACGCCTCCCCCGTGCTGCGCGAGATCGTGCGCGACCTCGCCAGCCAGATCGAGGCCAGCCGCAAGGAACTCGCCGTGCAGGTGGCGCGCGGGGGCTTCAGCATCGACACGATGCGCGGCATTCAGTTTGAGCAGATCATGCGGCTGCGCACGCTCAACAAGTTCGCCGCCCGCCTGCCCGCCTGCGTGGCCGCCGGAGCGATCCCGCCGTTCTTCTTCTACCTCGAACTGCGCGAACTCTACTCGGAACTGACCGCGCTCTACCCGGACAAGGACGACTTCGACGTGCTGCCGTACAACCACGACAACCCGGTGCTCCCTTTCCGGGAACTGTCGTCAAAAATCCGCTCCTACGTGCGCGGGTCGGTCGCGGCGAGCTTCATGAAGGTGCCCTTCGTCAACGACGGCCAATACCTCTCCGCCACCCTCACCGAAGAACACGTCACGAAGCCAGGCGACTACTTCCTGGGCATCAAGAGCCGGGAAGACCCGCGGGCGGTCGCGGCGTTCGTCGAGGACGCCGACAAGTTCAAGCTCATGCCGCGTTCCCTCGCCACCCGCGCCATTTGGGGCGTGCGGCTGAAGGAGGAGCGCATCGTGCCCCTGGAACTGCCCGCCGCCGGGGACCTGCATTACTTCCGGCTGCTGCGCTCCGACAGCCAGCGCGTCTGGGACCTGCTCAAGACCGAGAAGCAGGCCATCATTCGCTGGAGCGGCAAGGAGGACGCCGACTATAACATCACTCTCTACATGACCGGGTCCAACGGCTGACCCTGCCTCCGCGTCGTATGAACCTCCTCGAACTCACCGAGCCGCTTTTCCAGTACGTCTGCATCCTCAACCGGGCCGGGCGTAAGGGCGGCAATCTGGAGTACAACACCGTCCGCTCGAAGATCAAAGTGCTCTTCGAGGACCTGCGCGCCCGCGCCGTCACCGACCCGCGGCTCAACCCGCAGTTCAAGAAGATGGAGCCTGCGCTCATCTTTTTTGTCGACGGGATGATCTCGGACGGCAAGCTGCCTTTCGCCCGTCAGTGGGACAAGGACCGGCTAGCCTACAGCTTCAACGAACTCGCGGGCGACGAGAAGTTCTTCGACCTTTTCGACGAGACGCTCAAGGAGCAGGGCGACGACGCCACCGAGCGGCTCTCGGCCTACTACACCTGCATCGGCCTGGGTTTCACCGGCTGGTACTCCGGGCAGCCGGAATACCTGCGCAAGAAGATGCTGGAGGTCGCTCCGCGCATCCGCCATCTGATCGAGTCGGACACCTCAGTGCGCGTCACCCCGGAAGCTTACGAGAACGTCGACACGCGCAACCTCACCGAGCCGCCTGCCAGCAAGATGATCGGCATCCTAATCGTCTTCCTGGTGTTCATCCTCACCACGCTGGCGTGTAATTTCTACCTGTTCCAGCAAGCCTCCAAGCAGTTGACCTCCTCGCTCTCGGAGATCATCGCGCACGACAAGGAACTCCCTACCCCGTAGAGTTATGCCTGACTTGAACCAGTTTACGAGTCTGCCCAGGCCGGTTAAAGCGTTCATGGCGCTGACGGCGGGCTCGTCGATCATCGGCGTCCTCTCGATCTTCGACTACCGCATCGGCCTGATCATCGGCCTGGGCATGGCCGTGATGGCCTCCACCCTGCTCGCCTACCAGAAGACCCTGGCCTGGGCGAGCGGCAACAAGTCCAAGGAACTCGCCGGCTCCATCGCCCAGCACGGAGCCGCCGCGCCCAACGGCATCAGCAGCGCGCAGGGCCGCGCCAAGCTCGACGCGATGAAGCGCTCGTTCGAGGTCGGCATGGACAAGTTCGCCACCGCCGGCAAGGACGTGTACTCGATGCCGTGGTACGTCGTCGTCGGCGAGCCGGGCGCAGGCAAGACGGAGGCCATCCGGCATTGCAACGTCGGCTTTCCGCCCGGCTTGCAGGACGAGATGCAGGGGGTCGGCGGCACCATCAACATGAACTGGTGGTTCACCAACCGCGCTGTGCTCCTCGACACCGCGGGCCGCCTGATGTTCGACGAGGTCCAGCCCGGCGAGACGCACGAGTGGCCGGAGTTCCTCAAGCTGCTCAAGCGCAACCGGCCCAACTGCCCCATCAACGGATTGCTCCTGGTCATCCCGTGCGACAGCCTCGTCAAGGACACGGAATCCGAGATCAAGCGCAAGGCGGGCAAGATCGCCACGCAGCTCGACGTGATCCAGCGCACGCTCGACGTGCGCTTCCCGGTGTTCGTGCTCATCACCAAAAGCGACCTGCTCGACGGCTTCCGCGAGTTCTTCGAGGACATGGAGCCCGACAGCCAGCACCAGATGCTCGGCTGGTCGAACCCGCAGCCGCGCGACGTGGCCTTCGACCCCGGGTTGGTCGACCAGCACATCCAAACCGTCGTGGCGCGCATCCGCAAGCGGCGGCTCGGACTTTTGAAGGACCCGATCCCTCAACACGGCGCGGCCCGGCGCACGGACGAGGTGGACTCTCTCTACTCGCTGCCGGAGAGTTTCACCCTGGCCGCACCCCGGCTGCGGATGTACTTGGAGAACGTCTTCGTGGCCGGTCCGTGGTCGGCCAAGCCGCTGTTCTTGCGCGGCATCTACTTCACGTCGGCCATGCGTGAGGGTGAAGCGCTCGACCTCGTGCTCGCCCAGGCCATCGGTGTATCGCCCGACGCCCTGCCCGAGGGCCGGGCGTGGGAGCGCGAGCGCGCGTACTTCCTGCGCGACCTGTTCACGGAGAAGATCTTCCGCGAGTCGGGCATCGTCACCCGGGCGACGAACACCAAGAAGCTCATCCGCACCCGCAACTGGCTGCTCTACGGCTGTGGCTTCGCGGCGTTCGCGATCCTCCTGCTGTTCACGCTCCTGAGCTACCGGCAGTTCCAGGACAGCATCGGCGAACAGAGCAAGATGTGGGCGTACGCCCGTGAGGGTTGGAAGCAGGGCACGTGGCATCCCATCGTGACCGTTCCGACCGACCCGACTGCGCACGGCCAGTACAACGGCGACGCCGCCGTCGATCCGTCGAGCGGCGCGACAACCCTAGCCGGCTTCCACCAGAAGCTGCGCGAGACGAGCGCGACGGACATCCCCATCGGCTTTGTATTCCGGCCGCTGGCGAAGTTCTTCCACCTTGAAGGCGACCGCAAGATGGCCCAGCGCGTCGTGTTCGAGGGCAGCGTGACCAAGCCGATCTTCGAGGATGCCCGTACGCGGATGCTGGCTGCTTCCCCGTCGCCGGCACCCGCCGCCAACGTCTCGCCGGACGCCGCCGCGTTGCGCGAGGCGGAGGGTGTCGCGGCGCTCGTGCGCCTCGAAGCGAACGGCCTCTCCAAAGGCGGTGCCGACACCGCGCCGGACGCGGTCCTCAAGCCGGCCGTCCACTACACGACGGACGCGCCCCCCGCTACCTTGGACAAGACGTGGCCGGCCGTCTCGGAAGACTTCGCCTGGACGTACACCAAGAACCCGGCCGGCGTCTGGCCCCCCGCGTGGCTGCCGCTCGGCAGCGATTCGCTCGAAGCGAACAAGCCCATCCAGGCCGGGTTGGAGCGGATGTTCACCTACGCCGCCGCCAGCCTGCGCGGCGCGGAGACGAGCCTGGGCACGATCAAGGGGCTGCGCGACGACCTGCGCGAGTTCCGTGCGCGGGAAGGCCGACTCAATGACCTCGCCACCACCGACGACCGCACCGACCTCGACAACCGGATGCGCGGCCGGATGCAGGAACTCCTTGCCACCAAGACCGCCATCGACGCCAAGCTCAAGGCCGCACGCCAGAGCGGGCTGCTCAAGGAAGACAGCCTCAGTCGAGAGTACAGCGTGCTCGTCGACCAGAGCAAGACCCAGTCGGACCAGGCGTTCAAGGTCGTGCGCGACGCGGCGGCCAACGCTGGGGCCAAGCCGGACAAGCGGTTGTTCCCCGACATCATCACGGCGCTCGACCGCAAGCACGACGAACTGGTCGCGCAAATCTCGAACTCCTTCAGCAAAGACGAGGTCACCGAACTGGCTAGCCTCGACGACCTGCTGAAGGATTTCGGGGACGGCCGACGCTTCTACGAGGTACGCGCGAGGCAGTACCAGGAAGCGGAAGCCGCGGCTTCCAAGGAGGACACCATCGGCAGCCTGCTCGGCCGCGACTGGAGTCCGCTGGTGGATCTCCACGATTCCCTCGACAAAGCCGCCAGCGTGGCAAAGGCGACGCAGGAGAAGCTCGGGGGCAAGTTCGAGGCATGCGCGTACTTCTACGCCCGCGCACTGGAAAAGCGCACCAACGCCATCGTCACCCGCTACGTCGCGCAGACGCGTGACGCTTTCAACGGCAAGTTCGCTTACCCGCTCGTCAAGGGCGACAACCGGCGCATGGGTCCGCAACAACTCGCCGAGGCCGACACGCTGCTGGCCATTTGGGGCAAGGACCTCAAATCCGACAACATGAAGCTCGTCCCCAATGCGGTCGGCCAGAAGCTGAAGGCTTTCGAGCGCGACACCGAGCGGCTAGGCGGATTGGTGGACGCCGTGAAGGCGAACATCTCCATCACCCTCCTCGGCTACGCCGAGTCGCCGGACAAGAGCGGGTTGGACCGTCTGCGCAAGGTCGTGGTGGGCGGTGGCGAGCACGACACGAGCGCGTCAAACGAGATCGAGGTGGGCTCCGGCTCGGTCTTCAACAGCTACCGCATGACGTTCCTCGATTACTCGACGGGCGCACAGCAGTCGTTCCCGCTCTCGGTGGACGGCTACGACCTGGCGACCCGCACGCGCGGCGGCGGTACGGTGAAGGTGACTGTCCCGGGCATCGGGTTGCCGGTGTACCTGCGGTGCAAGGCTGACCGGGCGGTGCCTGACCTGAACTCCCTGCCGGAGAAGAAAAAAATCCTGGCCGACTTGGACTAACATCCCTCTCCCCCTTATGCCCTCCTGGATCGACGACTTGAAAGCGAAGGTGCTGGGAGCCCCGCCCGGGGTCTACCTCGGCGCGTTTGGCAAACATCCGGGTTGGGACGACCACATCGAGCCGATCGGCTTGGACAGCGAGCCTCTGCTCGCTGCGCGCGACATCCTGTACGTGCGCGGGATCGGCGGGGCAATCGACGCGGCCTTGTGGGACAAGAAACCGGAGGAAACCCTGCCGGGCTTCGCGCACGTCTTTTGCTGGACCGGCGACTCGGACACGCTCACCGGCCGGATATGGGCATCGGCGGATGGCAAAGGCCGCGCCCGGTATCCGATGGTGGCGGTGGCGCACATGGGCATCCCTTTCTCCTACAGCCTAGCCGTGCGCGCCGAGCGCGTGGCGGCGAGCATCGAGGCCCGGTGCGGGTTGGTAAGCACGGCGGATGAGGTTCGCCGGATTTTCGCGTCCGGCGCGGAGGAGTTGCGCGCCTCGCTGGCGCAGCCGGCGGACGCCCTCGGCGCGGAGCCGGACCGAGCGGTGTGTTCCCACCTGGCGGCGGCCATGTACCTCGACACGGGGCACACGTTCGCGCGCGCGCTCTACACGCTGGAGGGGAACGTGCGCGCCTTTGCGAACGTGAAGGGATCAGCAAAAATCAGCCTGAAGATGTTGGAAGGCGACCTGCCCTCGCAGCAATGCCGGCTGCCGGCGGATCCGGCCGACACCATCGGAAGCATCGCCTTCTGGCAAAAGGTTTTGTCGGAGCTGAGCCCGTCGAAGATGCCGCTGCTGTTCCTGCAACCCTCGGGCTACCCGTGGGTCGATCTTATCCTGGGCAGGCCGTTGCCTCCCTATCTGTATTGCCTGCGGGCCAACGAAACGGCCCTGCCGCCGGCCAGCGCCGTGCCGTACGAACTCGACGCAGCGTTCCTGCATGCGGCGGCAGGCTTGGCCGGGAAAATTTACGACCATCCCGTGTTGGCCGCACCGACGGACCGGCTGGCGGGGATGGCGGTCCCGCCGCCCTTGCCGCTGCAATAAGCCGGGTCTGGGGTTCAGCCTCGCCGCGGACGCCCCGTCACGAATCGTCCGGAGGTGGCGGCAATCCCTGCGCCTTGGCCGCGGCGACGGCCGCGTCGTGGGCGATCTTTTTCCCCGCCGCAGCTTCGAGTGTCTTGCCCGTGGCGGCGACCACGTCCGGCGGTAGGGTCACCACTGGCCCACCGATGAGCACCGTCGGACAACCGACCGAGATGATCCCTCCGTGCGTCGTCGGATCACCCATCCGCGCGGCGGGCCGTCCGCCGATCAGGACCGTTGGCGAGCCCATCGCGATGGCGTCGGGTGGGCCCACACAGGTGCAGATGTCACCGACGACCGCTGCCGGCAGGCCGCCGATGAGTACCGTCGGCACACCTGGCGCCGTGATCGGTCCGCCCACGTGCGGGACGGCCACCGTCACCATCGGGCAGGTGTGCAGATCAGTTAAACGGGCGGCGGGAGGCATAGGATGGAAAAAAGAGGGGGCGGGCAATCTCACCGGCTCGCTAGGCAAGGTTTACTGAGGATTGCACCAGGGTTCCATGTTCGTGTTCAAACACCAGGGCCGAGACTGGTTCTTCGGCCTCGCAGACCCAACGCTTGATCGGCTCAGAAACCGTCTTGATCTCCGCGGGCGTGCAGGTCGGCAGATAGGTGCGCAGGACGCGCGGATCGTAGTAGCGGAAATACACGCGCCGGCCGTCAGGATCACGGACCAGCAGGAAAGTGCGGAAGTGTTTCCGTAGCGCCCGCAGGTCCGTCGTGGCGCACGCGAAGATGCCCCAGTGCTTGCCGAAGCCGTGGGTGAGCAGCCAATCAGCGAACGGATGGTCGGGCAGCAGTTCCACGAGGTACGGGGCGACCGTCTGCACATCCGGAGCCAACTCACCCGCGTAAAGGCAAAAGTAGCCGGGCTTCAGCTCGTGGAGTTTCACCAGCAACTCCTCGCAAGACGCTCCGTCGATGATCGCATACGCTTTCTCTTCACCATCACGGAAGAGAGTGTCTCGCAAAGTGTTCGGCATGGAAAAACAAAAGGGCTGCTCCGGTTCAGTCGGTCCATCAACCGGCGGTCGCTGCCGCCGCACACTGTTCGCAGAACGGAGTGCCGTTTTGCGCCGCTTGCTTGAGCGCCACGGTGATGGGGCTGACCGCAACCGCGGCCAGGCTCGCTGGGGAGGCCGAAGCGTCGCCCGCCTCGCCCGGTTGCGCGTCGGCGGCCACCTGGGCAGCCGTGGGTGGCGTCGGAGAAATCCCCGCGCCGCTCCCTGCCGCCCCGCCGCTGTTGATGAGCACTGGCGTCCCCGAAATCGCCACCCCGGTTGGTCCGACCACGACAAAGCCGCCGCCGGCCTTCAACGTGATAGACGCGCCGGCTTCGATCACCACGTTCATGCCGCCTTTGAGGTGGATTTCCATGCCTGCATCCACGCCGTAGTTCATCCCGGCCTTCTCCTGGATGTTCTGTCCAGCGTTGATGGACAGCGTTTCGCCGATCTTCTGGTTGTTCTCGCCGGTGACCTCCTGATGATGGTCGCCGCCGACCTTCTCGTATTGATCCTTGGTCACGACGAGGTGCCGGTTGTTGCCGATCCACTCCAGGCGGTCGTTCTTGATCCGGTCGTGGTAATCCTTCTCGGCGTGGATGAAGAGTTGCTCGGAACCCTTCTTGTCCTCGAACCGGATTTCGTTGAAGCCGCCCCCACCCTTGGTCGAGTTGGTCTTGAAGGTGGTCATCGTTTTGTTGGCCGGCAGGTCGTACGGCGGCATGGTGTCGGCGTTGTAGACCTGTCCGGTGACGATGGGTAGATCGGGGTCGCCCTCCAAGAATTCCACAATCACTTCCTGCCCCACACGCGGCAGGGAAAACGCGCCCCACTTCTTGCCGGCCCAGGCCGACTGCGAGACCCGCACCCAGCACGAAGAATTTTCGTCCGCCCTGCCGTAACGATCCCAGTGAAACTGGACCTTGATGCGCCCGTACTTGTCCGTGTGGATTTCCTCGCCCTTGGGTCCGACCACGATGGCCGTCTGCGGCCCTTGGATGATCGGCTTGGGCGTGACCCGCGCGGCGCGGAAAGGCTTGGTCGCGTCGATGGCGTTGAAGGTGCAGGTGAAGATTTCTTCGGCGCCATCGTCTCCTTGGCTCGATTGGATGTACTTATCCGCCGTCAGGCGGGAAGAAGCCGAGGTGAGCAAGTATTTGCGGTTCTGGTCCCGCCGCGTTGCGCCGGTCAGGCTGAAGGTGCAGCCGACCGCGAGGCCGCGAGCGTTACCGTCGCCGTGGACGATTTCGTGTTGGGTGTGCAGTTCTTCGATCCGGAGCTTGGCGTATTCACCGCCTTCGGACTGCTCTTCATATTCTCCGGGATAGTCGTAGAGGGAGTGTGTCGACTGTGCATTCTGGGTGGCGATATCGGACTGTGCCACCAACGACGTTTTCGGCTTCTCGAAGTTGAAATCGTTGACCGCGTACGTGCCCGGTTGGACTTCCTGTTCCAACGTCCAGCGCGCGATGCTCTCTGCTTTCCACGTTCCGCCCTGGACTTGGCGGAACGGAATCTTGTCGTAATTCGGGAAAGGGCTATGGGCGCTGCTCGCGTCGGCCAAAATCAGCGTGTGCTTGCCGTCTTCGTGCTCGAAGAAATAGTAGATGCCCTCATGCTCCATCAAGCGGCTGACGAAGTTGAAGTCCGTCTCGCGGTATTGCACACAATACTCCCAGGCGGTGTATGTGCCGCTGAGTGAATCCTTGAAATCGGTGAAGCCGTGGTCGCGGAACACCTGCTTGATGATGTCCGGCACCGATTTGTTCTGAAAGATGCGACAATCGGCCGTGCGCGTCAGAAACCACAGCCAGGGCACGAGCGTCGCCCGGTAAGTGCCGCCGTCGCCGGTGGCCTCGCTTTGCACGAACCGGCTCACGAAACCGTTGAAGTAGCGCGGCGTTTTGCTGCCGGGCACTTCGAGACGGATCGTGGCGTTGGTGCCGACCACGGCGGAGAAATCAAGATTGGCATCTTCGCTGACCAAATCTACCTCGGAGTGAAACAACCGCCCGAGTTGCTCGCTGATCGAAGCGGAGACGATGAGCGCCTTGTCCTCACCAAGAGCCGTGCTGATGGCTAAGTTTCGGTTGGCCTGGGTGATGGGCATAGGCGGCAGGAAGGAAAATCTATATAGAGCGCAAAAAGCACGGGGGCTGCAATCATTTAGGGTAGAACCGGGCCGCGCTGTTTGCCGGATGGTCCGGATGGCAGGCCTTTTTCCACCATCTTCGCTTCATCCTCGCGGCGGTTTTTCATTCCGCGCTCGATCTTTGTGCCGACCCAGATCCGCTCCATGGCTCTCAGGGCGTCGGCGATGCCTTGGATGTTCTTGGCTGCCACGTCTTCGCGGATCCGGCGCATTTCGTAGCGGCTGTCCAGCACGTGGGTCTGGGTGGCTTCCGCGTCGGCTTGGGCCATTGTTTTGGGATGCTTTTTCGTGCTCGAAACCAGTTTGGGGCCGCGGTTGAAGATCAGCGAGACGAGGGCCACCTGCACGGGGTCCGGGAGTGCGTCCGCTCCCGGGAAAGCACCGAGCATCTGGTTGTAGTAGCGAGCCACCACCCGTTCCCGGTGTACCTTCAGCGCCACGTCCTTCGGGATGTCGATGTCCTCCAAACCCGGCAACAGGGCTGCGGCGTTGGTACCGGCATGGGTCGGGCCAAGCGCCGTCGCCAGCTTGGTCAGATCGGCCGCCGGCAGATCGGACCAGTCGGCGTTCAGCCGCGAGAGCGTTTGCTGACCGAGGTCATAGCCAACGCCGATGGTGATCCCTGATCTTCCCTTCGGCCAATAGGGGTGCGGCATCACGGCTTCTCCCTTGATCAGATAATCTGCCGTCAGGGCTAGCACGCGCTCACGGTTGCTCGGAGGAGCCGCTTTGGGAGGGGTGGTCGGCGCGTGGACGGCGGCGGGGGGATGCATCTTCGCCCGCGGCAGGGTGCCGTCGAGCAAGTGCCCAAAAGTAAAGCGGGCATAGGGGATATGCCACGATTGCAACCAACTGGTCAGCGACTCACGGAAGGACGGCATGGCAGCACGGCTCAGGCAAAGATGTACTCGAAGCTGCTGTCCTTCACGCCGACCGCGATGGTCTTGACCGGGTTGCCGGCGATCATCCGCTCCAATAGCGCGCGGCTGATCTCGGGCAGGAGCGTCTGGGTGATGATCGCGTCCACCATGCGCCCGCCGCTTTCCAATTCCGTGCAGCGGCTGGCGATGAGCTGGACTACCTCGTCGCTGTAGGACAGCGTGATCTCCTGATTTTCGGCCACTCGTTTGACGACGCGGCCGAGTTGCAGCTTGATGATGCTCTTGAGCATGACATCGCTCAGCGGGTAGTACGGCACGACGACGAGCCGGCCCAGCAGCGCGGGTGGGAACACCTTCAGCAACGGCGCTCGCAACGCCTTCGCCAACTCGTCCACCTCCGGCGCGAGTTCCGGGTCCGCGCACATGCTCATGATGAGGTCGCTGCCAGCGTTGGTCGTCAGGAGGATGATCGTGTTCTTGAAATCGATGAAGCGCCCCTCGCCATCCTCCATCCAGCCCTTGTCGAACACCTGGAAGAACATTTCGTGCACGTCCGGGTGCGCCTTTTCCACCTCGTCGAGCAGGACCACCGAGTACGGCCTCCGCCGCACCGCTTCCGTCAGCACGCCGCCCTCGCCGTAGCCGACGTAGCCGGGCGGTGCACCCTTGAGCGTGGAGACGGTGTGCGCCTCCTGGAACTCGCTCATGTTGATGGTGATGACGTTCTGCTCGCCGCCGTAGAGGGCCTCGGCGAGGGTGAGCGCCGTCTCCGTCTTGCCGACGCCCGAGGTGCCCGCGAGCATGAACACGCCGATGGGTTTGTTCGGGTTGTCGAGCTTGGCGCGGCTGGTTTGGATGCGCCGGGCGATGGTCTCCAGCGCGTGCCGCTGGCCGATAATGCGCCGTTCCAGTGTGTCGGTGAGGTTGAGCACGGCCTGGATCTCGTTCTTGACCATGCGGCCGACCGGAATGCCGGTCCAATCGGCGATGACCGAAGCGACGGCGATCTCGTCCACGCTCGGGAGCACCAGCGGGGTCTCGCCTTGCAGGGTAGCCAGATCAGTTTCTAAGGCACGCAGGCGGTCGAGCGCGGGTTTGCCTTCCCCGTCGGTGGAGGCAGCCTGGGCGACGGAGGTGTCGATGGCGGTGGCGGTAGCAGTCCCGTTCCCGTCGGTGGCACCGCTGGTCGCGCCGTTGGTCTTGCCGTTCGTGCCGGTGCCGTTCGCCTTGCTGGAGGCCAGGAGCGTGTGGATTTCACCCCGGAGCGCCAGGATATCGTCCACCTTTTGCTTTTCGACCAGCCAGGCAGCGCTGAGTTCTTCGTGGCGCTTCTTTTCGTCGGCGAGCTTGGTGAGCAGTTCGCCCCGGCGCTCGACGTGCTCGCGGCCGACGGCGGTCTCGCGGTCGAGGATGTCGATCTCCTGTTGCAGCGCGTCGATGCGGCGGCTGGTGTCCTCGACCTTCGGCGGGGTCGCGTGTTGGCTGATGGCGACGCGCGCGCAGGCGGTGTCGATCAGGCTGACGGCCTTGTCGGGCAACTGGCGCGCCGGGATGTAGCGGCTCGACAGCTTCACCGCCGCCTCGACCGCTTCGTCGAGCAGTTGCACCTTGTGGTGCTTCTCCAACACGGGCACGAGGCCGCGCACCATGGTGATCGCCTTGGCGTCATCCGGTTCCTCGACCTTGATCACCTGGAAACGCCGCGTGAGCGCTGGGTCCTTTTCGAAATACTTCTTGTACTCGGCCCAAGTTGTCGCGGCGATGGTCCGCAGCGTCCCTCGCGCGAGCGCCGGCTTCAACAGATTCGCGGCGTCGTTCTGGCCCGCCGCGCCGCCCGCGCCGATGAGCGTGTGCGCCTCGTCGATGAACATAATGATCGGCTTGGGCGAGGATTGCACCTCTTCGATCACCTTCTTCAAGCGCGCCTCGAACTCGCCCTTCGTCCCCGCCCCCGCTTGGAGCGCGCCGAGGTCGAGCGAACGCACCGCCACGTCCTTGAGCTGCGGGGGCACGTCGCCCGCCGCCACGCGCAGGGCGAACCCTTCCACCACCGCCGTCTTGCCCACGCCCGCCTCACCGGTGAGGATCGGGTTGTTCTGTCGACGGCGCATGAGGATGTCCACGATCTGCCGGATTTCGTCGTCGCGGCCCGTGACAGGGTCGAGTTCCTTGTTGCGCGCCTTGGCCGTCAGGTCGACGGCGTACTTGTCGAGTGCCTCCTGCTTGGCCCCCGGAATGGCGTTGGTCGCGTCCCCTTGGGCGGCGTCGCCCGCGGGCGCGCCAACCTTCGTGCCATCGTTGGCCCCGAGGTTTTCCTCTGCCGAGCCGGCGACGAGTTTGGGCAGGTTGTCGGTCAGGTCCTCGACCTTGACCTTGGCAAACTCCCGCGAAATCCCTAGCAGGATGCTCTGGAGGTTGGCCGTCTTGATCATCGCCAGCAGCAGGTGGCCCGTGCGCACCTGGGACTCGCCGTAGACCAGCGTGGCGTACGACCACGCCTGCTTGATGGCCTCGTCGAAGTAAACCGAGAAGTCCGAGATGCCCGATGCCCCGCGCGGCAGCTTGTCCAGCGCCGCCGTGAAATCCCGCGCCAGCTTGGAATTATCCACCCCGTAGTGCCGCAACAACACGGCCAAGTCTGACTGCGGCTGCTGGACAATGGCGTGCAGCCAGTGGACGAGTTCGAAGCTCGGGTTGCCCCGCATCTTGCAGAACGTCATGGCACTGTCGGCCGACTTGAACGCGAGGCTGTTGAGTTTGCCGAAGAGAGTGGTGCGTTTGAAGTCAGGCATAAAGACAGGGGTTAGTTGAGGGCAGGGTCAATTAAGAGGTCCTCCACGTCGCGCTCCGGCTTGCGGGTGTTGATCCACGTCGTCCAACCGAGGAACCCGCCGTTGCCCAGTTGGGTGGAGGGCACTTCGCTGGCCAGCAGCACGTACTGCGCGTCCCAGAACAGTTCGTCGCCGCAGTAGTTGCGCACCCAGGTCTTGAGCCGGCGAAATCCTCCCTGGCTCGGCAGCAACCGGAGCAGGTCCGCGTATTTGAGCGGGCCGAAGCGCAGGCGGAATTTCGTTTGCACCTGCCACACCCGCGTTCCGACGATGATGGTCGAGCCCATCAAACCCGTTGCTGGGGACTCGCCCAATCGACAGGCGTCCGTCGCGGGCACGGTGATCCAATGCCCGGTGAAAGGCTCCACCTTCACCTGCACGCCGAAGTATTCGTTGAGGATGGCCGCCAAGCCCTCGGCGTTTTTGGTCTGGCTGGCCAGCCGGCCGGAGAAGTACAGCTTGGCGGTGTCGTCCACCTCGTCACGGCTTTGGGTCGCAGGCGTACCCAGACCGATGAAGCTGCCGATGTACTTGGTAAAGCGTCGCCCCTGCGGACGGTCCAGGTCGACGGTCTTCTGGTGCGCCGCCCACGCCCGGTAGAAGAGCGAGAGCATCCGATGGTGGAACACGTTGAGGAACGCGACCAGCGTCGGGTCCTGCGCGCGGAGCCGATCGAGCGCATATTCGGTGAGGTGCAGCGGCAATGGTCCGTTCGGCCCGAGCAAACCGAGGAAATTAACCACCAGCCGCGCCGGGTCGTCGCCTTTCGGCGGGACGAAATTCCGCACCGTCGACGGGGCGAACCGCAGGTCCGGCTGCTGCGACAGACGCACCCGGTCGTCGCGCGGACGCAGGCTCGCGCCGAGGTTCATGGACCGGTCGAGCGCGTGGAGGCGGCGCATCGCCACGTAGAAATCGTGGGCGTACGGCTCCTTGGCGAGCAGGTCGAGGAATTGGTCAACGGCCTTGTCCATGGAACGTCAGAGCACGTCGCGCGCGCCGGGGAGAGCGTTCCAACGGTGGATTTCGCCGCGCTCGCTGCGCGCCACCGTCTCGGTGAATGAATTGATGGAAACGTACTTGGCGAAGAATTGTTCCAGCACCGCCCCGAAAAGAAACGCGCTGTTGCCGATGAACTCCGCCTCACGAAATTCCAGGGTCACTTCCAGCCCGCGCGCGAACGCGATGGGTCCCGGCGTCAACACCCGACGGATGATGGGTTTGCTCGACACCGAGAGCAGGGCGTTGATCAGCTTCTTGATGCTGGCGTTAGTCTGGGTGTTTTGCGGTGCCTCGGCGTAGAGCCGCAGGATTTCGCGCAAGGCCGCCGCCCCTTCCTGCGGGTTGGTGTCCACCAGGGAGAGATAGTTCAGCGAAAGGTGGCTGATGATGCGCCAGCTCATCTCGCCCTCGGCCATCGAGGGGATAGGCTCCGTGGGCGTGGTCAACGCGCGCGTGGCCGTCACCGGTGCGTTGACATCCAGGTGGAAGTCCGTCCGCCCCACGCCCACCGGCAACTGGATGGGCAGGTGGCGGTTGGTGCACAGCGCCGTGATGGAAAGCTGTTGCAGGTCGGGGCGATACGGCGCGTTGTTGCCGTCCACCAGGGACAGGTAAACTTCCGAGCCGGCGTAGCGCACCCCGCCTTGCTGGATTTCGCGCGCCGACAACGTGCGCGGCACGCGGTTGAGCGTGTAGTAGGCGCGGGAGTTCAGGTCCCGGTCGTAGTTGAAGTAAAAGGGCGTGAACTTGTACGTCTCGTCGGCCTGGGTGCCGATGCCCTCCACCCGGGTCAGGTCGAAAATCTCGAACTCGACGGTCCGCGTCTTGTCCGCGATGACTTGGTACTCCGAGAACCGGTCGGACAGCGCGATCCGGTCGATGCGTTTCGGGAAAAGATTGATCGCGGGCGTGCAGAACAGGTTGAACATCGATTCGTCTACCCGGCCTTCCAACTGCATGTCGCCGTTGCCCAGCAGGATCAGCACGTCGAACTCGCGGCCGACGGTCCGGCGGACGGCGTCCTGCAAGCCGCGGAGCTTGAAGAACAAAAACCGCTGCGGGAAAACGAAATACTCGCGCAGCAGCCGGTAACCCTCGAAGGAACGCGGCGCGACTGGCAAGAGCGACTCGTTCTCCTTGAACCCCACGGGTGCCAGTCCCCGACCGCGCACCGGCTCGGTCCGCCGCTGGTGCGGTGGCCCGGATTGCAGGACGACCCCGGTCCCATGCGCCAGGATTTGCTCGTACAAACGAAACGGCAACTCCGTGCCCCCGCGCAGGTAGACATCGAGTTCGTCGAGCTTCAGGTCCTTGGCGGGGATGTCGCCCATGATCTCGAAGCGCAGCTTGAGCACGGCTTTGGGCCGCAGGGCGGTGGGCAGGTTGAACGCGCCGATGTCGCGCGTCGTGTACGCCGCCTGCTTGATCTGCAACGGCCACAGGGTCACGTCGTGGGCGGTGCGAAACTGCGCTGGCACGCTCGCCCCGCGTGCGAGGTTGCCGCGCAGGATCGTGCCGCGCGGGATGGAAAACCCTTCGGCCAACGAAGTGTCGCTCAGTTCCGGCTCGAACCCGGCGATGAGCATGGCTGGGGTCGGCGACAGGTAGTGCGGAAAAACCGATTCAAGCAGCGCCTGCGTCAGGCGCGGGAACTCGGCGTCGAACTTCGTCTGGATGCGCGCCGTCAGGTACGCGAAGCCTTCCATCAATCGCTCCACGAACGGGTCGGGACACACCTCCTGCCCGTGCGGGTCCACCCCGAGGCGGCCGGCGATCTTCGGGTACTCGCGGGCAAACTCCGCCGCCATCTGGCGGACGTAGCTCAGTTCCGAATTGTAGTGGTGGAGCAGTCGTTCGCGCACGGATTGCTTGAAAGGGTGCGAGGATGCGTTGCACTGCGTCGTGAGGCCGCTAACCGTGGGATCGATTCCGCGGTTTTCTCACCGCCTCCCATCGTCACCAGGGACTCAGGAGGTTTTCAGTTCGCCGGTTTCCAGGTCGATCTTTGTCTTGATGAGAAACTCCTCCGGCATTGGTCGTGCCCAGAGGTCGCCGCGGATCTCGATGGTGAGTTCGTTGTGGGCCTTAGCGTTGGGGTCCACTTTCATCTCGACCTGGAGAGTTTCGGGAGCGATGCGGGGTTCGAAGGCTTCGATGGCCTCAATGATGTCCTTTTCCAGGACTCCTCCGGCGGTACTTTCCGAGGTCCGCCCGCAGAGACTCTGAAGGCCGTAGTTGAGCGTGGAAGTGACCACCTGCGGATAAGCCTGCAAATCCTCGTCCTCGTTGTGGCGGCTTGCGCTCAGCAGCCAGCGCAGGTCCCGCAGCACGCCTTCGCGGTAACGCGAGATTGAGACCGCCCGCTCATGGCTCGCCTCTTCCTTTTTATCCGGGGCATTGTCCGTCAGCCGATCCAGTAGACACGGCTGGATTTTCTCCATGATCGCGTGCTCGGGCATAAAGAAGAGAAGTGATTGTCCGCCGAGATGTGCTGTCCTACTGACTACCCGCCTCTGTCACCTCCGGCTCGGCAACGGTCACGGCCTCTCCGGACGAGGCCGCCGGGAGAGACATGAACTCGACAGACTTGATCTCCGCCAAGTCGAACTCCGCCGCGTCGGTTACAAATACCCGGTGACCCAGGCCGCAGAAGAAGTTGTCCGTCTGCTCGCTCCACTCAGTTTTACGGCCTAACTGGATTTGCGCGTCGGTGCTTGCCTCCGAACCCGGATAGCGCACGGGGACATAACCCTTCGCCATGCCCTCGTTCAGCCAGCGAAACTCCGCCGGCGCCCAGATGGAATCCATCATGTGCGTGCGCGGGGACATCGTCACGGCGCGGATGTGCTCGAAGGGAATCCAATAGTATTTGCCGTCGACGAACGCTTCCAGCAAAGGACCCAGGCGCGAGTCACCGTCCGCGATCCACGCCACGTCCTGCCCGTTGAGGCGGGCCTCCGTGGCAGGAGCCATTTCTAGTGCGTGTGCCTGGCTGGCGGCGGCGGCCGACCAGTTGCCCTCTAGGCCGAGGCGCAACGCTTCAATCGTGCCGCCGACCCATTCAGGCGGCTTGCCGAAGAGCGTCGGTGCCGCCTTGCCCGCGAACACGGCTTGGCGGCTTGCCTCGCAGGCCAGCACCTTCTCGCAGTTGCCGACCCAGATCGTCGCCTCCACATCGAAGTCGCCGACCAGTTTGAGCTGAGTCCGGGCCCCCTCCCAGTTGCCCTGCACGCAGTACAACTGGAACAAAACGCTCCGGTGCTTAGCGTCGGAGGGTGCTTTGCGCACCGCGTCCTTCGCGGCGGCCCGGCCCCCGGCCGCGGGCCCCCCCGTTTGTGGGTGGGGGGGGGGGCATGCGGCCCCCCCCGGGCCC
>CAXTQD010000034.1:20118-24291 GCA_964246175.1 uncultured Chthoniobacterales bacterium
GCCCGCAGTACACCTGCAACAAAACGCGCGGGGGCTTCGCGGGGGCGGGTGCTTGGCGCACCGCGGCCTGCGCGGCGGCGAGCGCCGCGGAGAGGCGCCCGCCTTTGAGTGCTTCGGAGAGGTCCATGGCGACAGCCGGGAGCCGTTCGGGCTCCCGGCGCGTGGTTCGACGGCTAGGTTACTTGACGGCGAGCGTGTTGTTGTTGAGCACACGCGACCACTGGGTCGGGTTCGCCGTCCCGAGGTTACCCTGGGCATCCTGCGGCGTGTACTGGATCTGCGTCGCACCGTAGGCGAACGTGATAGTTTCTGTTGGGGCTTCGTCCTCCGCGCCGATGGTCGTCGAGATGCTGGTCACGAACACCAGGCAGAACTTGTATTGCAGGAAGGGCTTCGTAGCGGCGGCGGCACCTCCCTGCGCCTTGCGGATGGCGATGGTCACCGTGTCGTAGTGATCGCCTGCGCACAGAGCCATGAAGAACTGCGGCGACCCGTTATCTACGAACTTTGTGACGTTGAAGTCTTCGAACGACACCTTGCCCGAACCGGCGCCGGCGCTGCCCGTACCGATGTTCGCGGTGTTCTTGCTGCTGAAAGTGACGGATTGCAGGGACGACCAACCCTGGTCGGCCGGGAAGGACTTGTCCTGCGACTCACCCTTAATTTTGTTCTGACCACCTTCGAATTTGATGAAAGCATCAAGAGCCATAACTGAACCTTTCTGTTAACTGCATTGACACACGCCAAGGGTAGGTTGAACCATCGCTCCGGAGGCGTGGGGGCCGGACCGACGGGGTGTTTTCTCTCTAGCCGCCTTGCTTGACGGACGGAAGCTTGGAAACCAGCCGCAGAGAAACCGTCAAGCCCTCGAGCTGGTAATGCGGACGCAACCAGAACTGCGAAGTGTAGTACCCGGGGTTGCCCGGGACATCCTGCACCTTCACCTGCGCCTCGGCGAGCGGGCGCTGTCCCTTCATCTCCTCGCTGGCCGAGGAAACGACGGTGTACTGCTGAATCCAACTGTTGAGCCACTGCTCCATGTCGGCGCGTTCTTTGAACGAGCCGATCTTGTCGCGCACCATGACCTTGAGGTAGTGCGCGAAGCGGCACACCGCGAACAAGTACGGCAGGCGCGCCGACATGTTGGCGTTGGCCGTGGCGTCGGCGTCGTCGTACTCGGCGGGCTTTTGCAAAGACTGCGCGCCCATGAACACCGCGTAGTCCGTGTTCTTCCAGTGTGAGAGCGGGATGAAGCCGTTCTTGGCCAGTTCCGCCTCGCGCCGGTCGGTGATGGCAATCTCGGTCGGGCACTTGATGTCCACCCCACCATCGTCCGTCGGGAAGGTGTGGCACGGCAGGCCTTCGACCATGCCGCCACTCTCGGGGCCACGGATCTTTGCGCACCAGCCGTAGAGCTTGAAGGCTTTTGCCACGTTGGTGCCCATCGCGTAGGCCGCGTTGGACCAGACGTAGTTGTTGTGCGTGCCGCTTTCCGTGGCTTCCTCGAAGGCGAACTCGGATACCGGGTCTGTCTTCGCGCCGTAAGGCAGACGCGACAGGTAGCGCGGCATCGTCAGACCGAGATAGCGCGCGTCGTCGGATTTCCGCAAAGCCTGCCACGGCGCGTATTCCGGGCTGCCGAAAATCTTCGTCAGGTCGCGCGGGTTGGACAGTTCCTGCCACGATTCCATGTTCATCACGGTCGGAGCCGCCGCCGCGAAGAACGGGGCGTGTGCCGCCGCCGCGACCTTGGAGATCCCCGAGAGGATCGCCACGTCCGGCGGCGAGTGGTCGAACTGGTAGTCACCAATCAGGCAGCCGTAGGGCTCGCCGTTGGGCGTGCCGAACTCTTCCTCGTAGAGCTTTTTGAACAATGGACTCTGGTCCCAGAGTGCGCCGGGGAAGTTCTTGATCGTCTTGCCCAGGTCCTTCTTCGAGAGGTTGAGCACCCGAATTTTGAGCATCTCATCCGTCTCGGTGTTGAACACGAGATGGTGCAGTCCCCGCCAAGTGCCTTCCAGCGTCTTGAAGTCCTCGTGGTGGATGATGAGGTTGACCTGCTCGGTGAGCTTTTTGTCGATCTCAGCGATGATCGCCTCGATCGCTTGCAACGAATCTCCAGAGACGAGTTTCGTTGAACCGAGCGCCTGCGCGGCCAGCGTGCGCACGGCGGATTCCACCGCGGTTTTACGCTCGTCGGTGCGCGGCTTGAACTCCTGGGCGAGCAGGGATTCGAATTCGTTGACGTGCGACGGTTCGGCTTCGGTGGTCGTCGCGGTGTCGCCGAGCAACTCCTCTAGCGACATATCATCGTTTGCCATAAGTGATCAGTAGAAGGTTAGGAGCGAAGGAAAGGGAGTTCGGCTCAGCAGATTATTCCGCCGCCTGGTCACCGGTAGGCTTCGGCGAAGCCGCGAGCGCTTGCAAAAGGGTCGGATCGCCGAGCAACTTGGTGATCAGTTCCTCCGCGCCGGCCTTGCCATCCATATAAGTGAGCAGGTTAGCAAGCTCCGTGCGAGCTTCCATCAGCTTGTCGAGGCCAGCCACCTTCTTCGCCACGGCTGCCGGCGAAAAGTCCTCCATGCTCTCGAAGGTGATGTCCACGCTCAACTGCCCCTCCCCGGTCAGGGTGTTGGGCACGCGGTAGGCAACGCGGGGCTTGATCGCCTTCATGCGGTCGCCAAAGTTGTCCATGTCGATGGACAAGAACTTGCGGTCGGCCACGGAGGGTAGCGGCTCGGCGGGCTTGCCGCTCAGGTCCGCCATGACACCCATGACGAAGGGCAGTTGCACCTTTTTCTCCGCACCATAGACTTCCAGATCATACTCGATCTGAACACGGGGCGCGCGGTTGCGAGCGATGAACTTCTGGCTGCTGTTGCTTGCGGCTGGCATATGGAGACTTACACCATCACAAAAGACCGGGGATAAAATCAATCAAATTTGTTCAACACTCTTAGCCGATCGGGGTAAGCGCCTAATTTTAGGATTCTGGTGGTGGCCCTATGAGTACGTTGAACTCGGAACGGGCGTTGGGCGTGAGGTTATCGATCAGGTCCAGGAAGTTCTTGCCCACTAGCCGTTGTGCGCGCCTGAGCAGGAACGGCACCGGACTGGAAGGTTCGTGCGCCTCGTAGTAATCGCAGATTTTGCCGAGGGTCTGGCGCACGTCGTCCGCGGAATGAATTGCCCCCGAGATCCCGGGACCCGCGGGGGCAGGCGCCCGACCTGTGGTGACACCCAGGGCCGCCGGTGCCTCCTCTGTTGCCGCCGCGGCGGTCGTGGCAGGGTCCAATGCCTCGAAAAGCCGGAGTCCCCGGTCGAGGGTCTTGATGAGCGGCTCGAACGTCGGCGCGTTGTCGCGGCCGAGCGTCTCTATCAGGAAGTCGTCCATCGAGTGAACGGCCGCGACCACCCGGCGCAAGGTCGCGCCGCCGGCCTCCACCTCCGCCGGGTCGGCGGCGGCCATGACCTCCGTCAGCCGCGCGTTGCCCGTGCCGTCGACAGAGGATTCCTGTTTAAGAAAAGACAGGGTGACAGCCAACCCCGGCACCTTGAAGATCGGCGCGGCCTGGAGGCGCTCGATGAATTTGATGGGATCGCCGAAGCTGCCTTGCTCCACGGTGAGTTGCGAGAGGATGTTCACCCGCTGCATCGGGTCCGGGTCTTCCGGGTCGAGGTTGGGAAAGAGGTTGCTCCAATACTTGCGCACGACGCCGGCGAGGAGTTCCAGCCCCCGCGCCGCGCCGTCCATCCCCGCGGTGCGGGTCAGCGCGACCGTGAAGAACACCGCGATCTGCAAGTCCTTCGAGCGTTTCAGCGTTTCCTCGGAAAGCTTGCGGATGGCTGCCCAGTCCGGTTCCTTGGCGGAGCCGGGTTCAAACTGGTTCTCCGGCGTGCCTTCCATCAGCACAGCCAGGTCGTTGTAGACCGAGTCGTACGACAGATCGACGCCCGTGGGGCTTTCTTCGGAAATGGGTTCGAGCAGGGGGTCCATGGGTGGAGCGGAAAAAAGGGTGGCGGGCTAGTGCGCGGCACCGACCCGGTGGGCAGGACGCGACAGCTTCCCGTGACGGGCGGTTTCCCGCGTGCGCTCCACCGGACGCGGGGCGTTCCTCGCGGAGGGCGGATTTGTAGCGGCGGGCGTAGGTGGCGGTGGGGCCGGAGTGTTCG
>CAXTQD010000035.1:0-457 GCA_964246175.1 uncultured Chthoniobacterales bacterium
CTCCTCACCTTCCTGCGCACGCGCACCACGCACGACTTCACCTACTACAAGCGCGCGACCATCCTGCGGCGGATCTCCCGGCGCATGCAGATCAACGCCGTCACCACTCTGCCCGGCTACCTGACGTTCCTGCGCGGCCATCCCGGCGAGGCGGGGGCGCTGTTGCAGGACCTCTTGATCTCGGTGACGAATTTCTTCCGCGACCGGGAGGCGTTCGCGGCGGTGCAGCAGGAGATCCCCCGACTCTTCGCGGACAAGGGGCCGGGCGACACCGTGCGCGTGTGGACCGCCGCCTGCGCCACGGGCGAGGAGACGTATTCCTTTGCCATGATGCTCGTCGAGCACGCCCGCACCCTGGACAACCCGCCCACGATCCAGGTCTTCGGCTGCGACCTGGACGCAGCGGCCATCCAGACGGCGCGCGCGGGCGTGTACCCGCCGAGCAACGTCGCCGACG
>CAXTQD010000035.1:467-11275 GCA_964246175.1 uncultured Chthoniobacterales bacterium
CGCCAGGGTCGTGAGCGAGGTATGGCTCGGGCGGTTCTTCGTCGGGGAGTGGCGCGGCTACCGCGTGCGCCGGGAACTGCGCGAGACCGTGCTCTTCGCCGAGCACGACCTGCTCAAGGACGCGCCGTTCTCGCGCATGGACCTCATCTCCTGCCGCAACCTGCTCATCTACTTCGACCGCGAGGCGCAGGATCGCGCGATGGACGTGTTCCACTTCGCACTGCGGCCCAACGGGCGGCTTTTCCTAGGCAACTCGGAAACCGTGGACGAGTCGCGGGGGCTCTTCGCCTCGCTGGACAAGAAACACCGAATCTACGTGCGCCGGCCCGCCCTGCGCCTGGGCCTGGGCCTGCCGGTGCCCACGGGCACGGGCACGCTGCTGCGCGCCATGCAGGCCCAAGGCACGGAAGCGCCGGTGATCCCCGGCGCGGCGTTCGCCCGGAGCACGCCCTTCACCCTACCGCCCGCGTCCACCAGTGCCGACGAACACGCGGCGACGACGGAACTGCACCTCAAGCTGCTCGAACGCCTCGCCCCGCCCTCCGTCGTCATCAACGAGCAGCAGGACATCGTCCACCTCTCCGAGTCCGCCGGGCGCTTCCTGCAAGTCGTCGGCGGCCCGCCGACCATGAACCTCCTGCGCATGGTCAACCCGGCGTTGCGCACCGACCTGCGCGCGGCGGTGTTCCGCGCGGCGGATGTCGGCAAGCCGGTGGACATGCCCGGCGTCCCCGTCGAACTCGAAGGAAGTCCCAAGGTGGTGGACCTGCGCGTAACGCCCGCGCCCGAACTGGCCCCCGGCTACCTGGTGGTGACCTTCGAGGCGCGGGTCTCGGGTCAGGCGGAGGCGGCGAACGCCCCCGCGCGCGTGGAGGCGGAGAACGTCGTGCGCTACCTGGAGCGCGAGGTCGGAGTCCTGCGCGGGCGACTGCGTGACACGGTCGAACGCTGCGAGGCCAGCGCCGAGGAGTACCGCGCCAGCGCCGAGGAGTACCGCGCCAGCAACGAGGAACTCCAGGCCATGAACGAGGAACTCCGTTCCGCCTCCGAGGAACTGGAAACGAGCCGCGAGGAACTCCAGTCCATCAACGAGGAGCTGAACACCGTCAACCTGGAACTCAAGAGCCGCGTCGAGGAAGTCGGCCAGGTCAACGGCGACTTGCAGAACTTCATGTCGGCCACGGACATCGCCACGGTGTTCCTGGACCGGGAGCTGAAGGTGATGCGCTACACCCAGGCGTCCGTGGGCTTCTTCAAGCTGATCCCCGGCGACACCGGCCGGCCGCTGGCCGACCTGAGGTTCCAGGTGGAGTACCCCGAGCTGATCGACGACGCGCACGAGGTCCTGCGCACGCTGGTGCCGGTGGAGCGCGAGGTCGGCCAGTCGGACGCGGGCTGGTTCCTGGCCCGGCTCCTGCCCTACCGCACGACGGACGACCGCATCGGCGGCGTGGTGCTGACCTTCGTGGACATCAGCGCGCGCAAGCGGGCGGAGATCGTCCGGCGGATCACCGAGGAGCAGTTCCAGTCGTTCGTGGCGGCCACGAGCGACGCGGTCTACAAGATGAACGCGGACTGGACCGAGATGCGCTTTTTGAAGGGTAAGCAGTTCTTGGGCGACACCTCCGACCCCAGCCGCACCTGGGTGGAAACGTACATCCCGCTCGAAGAGCAGTCCGCCGTGCTCGCCGCCATCCGGCAGGCGATCCGCGAGAAGAATCCCTTCCAACTGGAGCACCGTGTCATCCGGGCCGACGGTACGGTGGGTTGGACCCTCTCGCGCGCCATCCCGCTGCTCGACGAGCGCGGTGAGATCAGCGAGTGGTTCGGCACCGCGCAGGACGTGACCGAGCGCCGGCAGGCCGCGGAAACCCTGCAAACTTCCCTGCAAGAGACCGAGGAGGCGCGCACCGTCGCCGAGGCCGCCAGCGTCGCCAAGGACCAGTTCCTGGCCGTGCTCTCCCACGAGTTGCGCACACCCTTGACCCCGGTCGTCATGGCGCTGGACATCCTCGACGCCCGCACCGACCTGCCGCCCGTCGTCCGCGATGCCTTGGAGATGATCGGGCGCAACGTGCGCCTGGAAACGCGCTTCATTGACAACCTGCTGGACATGACGCGCATCAGCCGCGGCAAGCTGGAGTTCGTGCGCGCGGACACCGACCTGCACGAGACGATCCGGCGCGCCGTGGAGGTCAGCGCGCCCGACCTCACGGAAAAGGAGCAGACGCTCGCGGTCGATCTCGGCGCGACGCAACACGGCTTGCCTGGCGACTCGGCGCGCCTGCAGCAGGTGTTCTGGAACCTGCTCAAGAACGCGAGCAAGTTCACGCCCGAGGGCGGGCGGATCACCCTGCGCACGCGCAACGCGCCGGGCCGGATCGTGGTGGAGGTCACCGACTCGGGCATCGGCTGGGAAGCGGGTGCCGCCGAGCGCATCTTCCGGCCCTTCGAGCAGGCGGACGGCACGATTGCCGGCCGGTTCGGCGGCCTGGGGCTGGGTCTGTCCATCGCCAGGGCGACGGTGGCAGCGCACGGAGGCGAGATACACGCCAGCAGCCCCGGGCGCGACCAGGGGGCTACCTTCACGGTGGACCTGCCGGCTGACGCGGCGTCCTGACGGGAGCGTCCCAGAAAACTTCGTGGCGGTTTTCCCAATCGTTCGGGATGACCGCAGCGATCCAGCCTGCGACATGGACGAAGCCGCCTCTCCTAAAACCAAGGCGTTGCGGGTGTTCGTGGTGGAGAACCACGGCAATACCCTGACGTACTTGCTGATGTACCTGGAGACAATGGGCCACACGGTGGGCTCGGCGCGCAACGTCGCCGACGCGCACGCCGCCCTGGATCAAAGACGAGTACGACGTGCTGATCTCCGACATCGGCCTGCCCGACGGCAACGGCTGGGACCTGCTACGTGAGGTGCACGCGCGGGGGCACCGCAACCTGTTCGCCCTCGCCATGAGCGGCTCCGGGCTGAACTCGGACCAGGCACGCAGCAAGGAAGCCGTCCGAACTGGACGAACTGTTGAAGCAAGCGGCGCGTGAACTGTCGGTGACCTCCTAGAACGAGCCCTCCGGGCAGCCCACGCACCCTAGGAGGGCTCTGGTAGCCTCGGGTTGCCTGCGGACCGATTGTAGGACGGCGCTGTGGGATTGCAGGCGGAGCTTGTGCTCGCGGAGTTGGTCGAGTTGAGCGTGCCGGGCGGCCGGGTCCAGCCGGGTGTCAGCGTCCCGCTGGGAGGTGGCGAGGATCGCTTGGTGCTCCGCCTTCAACTGTTCGTGCGCCCGGCGCAGTTCCTCGAACCCGGCTTCAGCAAAATCCATCCGCACTGGTACGCTCCCTCCCGTGTTTTCCGACGCCTCCTTTTTGCGGCCTGTCGGCGGGTGCGTTGATCTCGGGATTCTACGCGCCCAATTTTTGCCGGGATGCACTTCCGCTACAGGCAGTTGCAAAGCGGCTGGCGAATAGGAGGGCTTGTTCCATGGCCGCACCGATCACCGCTGATTCATCCAAGCCGCTGCGTATTTTCGTGGTGGAGAACCACCGCGACACGCGCGAGTACCTGCAACTCTACCTGGAAACGCTCGGCCACACGGTGCAAACGGCCAGCTCCATGACCAAGGCTCTGGCGGCTCTGCCGCAGGCGGACTGCGACGTGCTGATCAGCGACATCGGCCTGGAGGACGGCGACGGCTGGCTGCTGTTGCGACGCTTGCAGGTGCCCCGGCCGCTGTACGCCGTGGCCATGAGTGGCTTCGGGCTGGGTGCCGACGAACTCCGCAGCAAGGAAGCCGGCTACCGCCACCACTTGCTCAAACCCATTGATCCCAAGGAACTCGCCGCCGTCCTCGCCGAGGCCGCGCGGGAACAGGCCGGGTCCAAACCCTGACCGGCGCTCGGAAGGACCCGGCGGCTGGGGAACGTCGCTGCCCGCGCCCTCGGAAATGCGTTGCCCGGGGAAAACAACCCTTGCCAAAAGGGAGGGAATCCGCTTTTCAAGGAGGTTCGTAGAACAACCTCGTTCGGCGGAGGTGAAGCCGGGCAGCAATCCATGTCAGCAAAACGAATCTTAATCACTGGCGGAGGCGGCTTTGTCGGCTCGCATCTGGCCGACGAACTCCTTGCCGGCGGCCACGAGGTCCGGCTGCTCGACAGCTTCTCGCCGCAGGTCCACGGCGTCGAAGGCGGCCGGCCCTCCTACCTGCCGGCCGAGGCCGAGGTCATCGCCGGGGACGTGCGCGACCCGAAGACCGTGCGCCTGGCGCTCGAAGGGGTCAGCGCCGTGTACCACTTCGCGGCGGCGGTCGGGGTCGGCCAGAGCATGTACGAGATCGTCCACTACACGAACATCAACGCCGACGGCACGGCCGTCCTGCTCGAAGCCCTCTCCGGGCATCCGTTGGAACGGCTGGTGGTGGCGTCGAGCATGAGCATCTACGGCGAAGGGCTCTACCGCCGCGCCGACGGCAGCCTGACCGAAGGGCGCGAGCGCACCTTGGAACAACTGCGCGCCCATGACTGGGAAGTCCGCGACGAGCACGGCGAGGCGCTTCAACCCGTCGGGACGCCCGAGTCCAAGCGCCCCGCGCTCCCGTCGGTCTACGCGCTCTCCAAATACTACCAGGAACGGCTGTGTCTGACCGTTGGCAGCGCCTACGGCATCCCGACCGTCGCCCTGCGCTTCTTCAACATCTACGGCACCCGGCAGGCGCTTTCCAACCCGTACACGGGCGTCCTGGCGATCTTCGCGGCGCGCTACCTCAACGACAAGCCGCCGCTCATCAACGAGGACGGCGAACAGCGGCGCGACTTCGTCAACGTGCGCGACGTGGCCCAGGCGTGCCGGCTGGCGATGGAACGGCCGGAGGCGGCCGGCGAGGTCTTCAACGTAGGCAGCGGCCAGAACTATTCCGTGCGCGAGATCGCCGAGAAGATGGGAAGCGCCCTCAACAAGAGCCATATTGAACCTGAGATCGTCGGCCGCTGCCGCGTGGGCGACATCCGCAACTGCTTCGCGGACACGACGCGGGCGCGCGAGGTCCTCGGCTACCAACCGCGCGTCTCTCTGGAAGACGGGCTCGAAGAACTCGCCGCGTGGCTGGAAGGCCAGTCGGCGACCGACCGCGTGGACGACGCCGCCCGCGAGTTGCAGCGGCGGGGGTTGGCCGTATGACCGGGCACGAGGCGATGACGGAGCGACCGGTTCTCATCACGGGCGGAGCGGGGTTCGTCGGCTGCAACCTCGCGCACCGGCTGTGCGCGGCGGGGCGGCGGGTGACGGTTTTCGACAACCTCTCGCGCCCTGGCGTGGAGCAAAACCTCGCCGGCCTGTGCGAGGCGTACGGCGACCGGGTGCGGGTGCGCGACGGCGACGTGCGCGACGCGGAGGCGCTCGCCGGTGCGGTGAAGGGCGCGGCGAGCGTGTTCCACTTCGCCGCGCAGGTGGCGGTGACGAGCAGCCTCGTCTCGCCGCGGCACGACTTCGAGGTCAACGCCTTGGGCACGCTCAATTTGCTCGAAGCCGTGCGGGCGCAGGCCGAACCGCCGGCGGTGGTGTTCACGTCCACCAACAAGGTGTACGGAAGTTTGGAGGACATGGAGTTCCGGCTGGAGGGCGACCGCTACGAGCCGTGCGACGAACGCGTGCGCGCCAGCGGCATCGCGGAGACCCGCCCGCTGGATTTCTACAGTCCCTACGGCTGTTCCAAGGGCGCGGCCGATCAGTACGTGCTCGACTACGCGCGCACCTTCGGGCTGCGAGCGGCAGTGTTCCGGATGAGTTGCATCTACGGTCCGCACCAGTGCGGCACGGAGGACCAGGGCTGGGTGGCGCACTTCCTTATCCAAGCGTTGCAAGACCGTCCGATCACTCTCTACGGCGACGGCAAACAGGTGCGCGACGTTCTTTTCGTGGAGGACCTCGTGGACGCCTTTCTGTTGGCCGAAGCGCGGATAGACGAGCTCTCGGGCCAAGCGTTCAACATCGGCGGCGGTGTGGAAAACACCACCAGCCTGCTCGAACTCCTCGCCCGGATCGACGAACTTCACGGGAGCCGCCCGACCGTCCGCTGGAACGATTGGCGGCCCGGCGACCAGCGGTACTACGTGAGCGACGTTTCGCGCTTCCGCGCCGCGACGGGCTGGACGCCGGCCGTCGGGATGCGCGCGGGCATCGCGCGGCTCTACCAGTGGCTGCGCGAACACCGCCTCCCCCGCCCCGCCACTTCGCGCCGCGAAGCCTCGTTGGTCTGACGGGCAACCGTTCTCCCCATGTCCGCACCGCCTCAGCTACAAACCTCCTCCGCGACGATGCGAGCCGCCGTGGTGGTCGAGCCGCACCGCGTCGAAATGCGTGCCGTGCCTGTGCCGGTGCCGGGCGAGGGTCAAATCCTAGTGAAGCTCGAAGGCTGCGGCGTGTGTGCTTCCAACGTGCCGCCGTGGGAGGGAAAGCCGTGGTTTTCCTACCCGATGCAGCCCGGCGCGCTCGGACACGAGGGCTGGGGACGCGTGGCCGCAGTCGGCGCGGGGGTAACGGGGCTTTCGCCCGGCGAACGCGTCGGCATCCTCTCGGGCCACTCGTACGCGGAATACGACCTCGCCGACGTGGGCGCGGCGGTGCGCTTGCCGGCGGCGATGGATGGGCAAGCTTTCCCAGCCGAGCCGTTGGGCTGCGCCGTGAACATCTTCCGACGCAGCGCCGTGCAGCCGGGCGACACGGTCGGCATCGTGGGGGTCGGCTTCCTCGGCGCGCTCCTGATCCAGCTCGCCACGGCGGCCGGTGCGCGGGTCATCGCCGTCGCCCGGCGCGACACCGCCCGGCAGTTGGCGCAGGAAGCCGGGGCCGCGCTTACGGTGGCAATGGACGACCACTGGCGGATCATCGAAGAGGTGAAAGAGCTGACCGGCGGCCGGTTCTGCGACGTGGTGATCGAGGGCACGGGCAAGCAGTGGCCGCTGGACCTTTCCGCCGAACTCACCCGCGAACGCGGCCGGTTGGTGGTCGCCGGCTATCATCAGGACGGACCCCGCCAGGTGAACATGCAACTCTGGAACTGGCGCGGCCTCGACGTGATCAATGCTCACGAGCGCGACCCACAAATCTACCTGCGCGGCATGCAGGAAGCCGCCGCCGCCGTGGCCGCCGGCACGCTCCGGCCCGCAGGGCTCTACACCCACCGCTTGCCCCTGGAACGCTTGGACGAGGCGCTCCGGCTCAACGAGGAACGCCCCGAAGGCTTCGTGAAGGCGCTGGTGACGATGTGACTTTTTCACCGATGGAGCCTCCCCGCCGCATCCTGATGACCGCCGACACCGTCGGCGGAGTGTGGACCTACGCCCTCGAACTCGCCCGCGCTCTGGAATTCTGCGGCACCGAGATCACCCTCGCCGTAATGGGTCCAGGACCCTCTGCCGATCAGCGCCGCGAGGCGGCCGGGCACGCGAACGTTACCCTGCACGCCGCCCCCTTCGCTCTGGAGTGGATGGAAGATCCCTGGTCCGGGGTCGAACAGGCCGGCGACTGGTTGTTAGAGCTGGCCGACGACTGCCAGACGGAACTCATCCACCTCAACGGCTACGTCCATGCGGCACTGCCTTGGAATGAGCCCGTGCTGGTGGTGGCGCACTCGTGCGTGTGGTCGTGGTGGGCGGCAGTCCACAGCACAAACGCCCCGGCGAACTGCGCCGAGTACCGCCGCCGGGTCGCGCGCGGACTGGCGGCGGCCGACCTCGTCGTGGCACCAACCGCCGCGATGCTGGACACACTGGGAACACATTACGGCCATCGGTCCGGCCGCGTGATCCCGAACGCCCGGGACAGCACGCAGTTCACGCCCGCGCCGACGAAGCGCCCGCAAATCTTCGCCGCCGGCCGCGCCTGGGACGCCGCCAAGAACATCGCTGCGCTCGACGCCGCCGCACCGTACGTCGCGTGGCCAGTGCTCGTGGCCGGTGACTGCCATCATCCCGGCGGCACAACAGCCGTTTTCTCCCAGGCCCGCTGCCTCGGCCGCGTGGATGAACCGACGATGCGCCGGCACCTCGCTGAGAGTGCAGTCTACGCGCTGCCGGCGCGCTACGAGCCCTTCGGCCTGTCAGCCTTGGAGGCGGGTCTGAGCGGTTGCGCACTGGTGCTAGGCGACATCCCGAGCCTGCGCGAGGTCTGGGGTGACGCGGCGACCTACGTCGATCCCGACGACACTCCGTCGCTCTCCCGCACGCTCAACACGCTCGCCGACGACGAACGCACCCGCGCCGACCTTGGCCGCCGGGCACGCGCGCGCGCCTTGGAATATTTCCCCACCCGCATGGCCGAGGGTTACCTGGCAGCATACAATTTTTGTGCGGCACAGCGGGAGGTCGCGGCATGAAGATCGTCCTCTTCTACCACTCGCTGGTCTCCGACTGGAACCATGGCAACGCTCACTTCCTCCGCGGTGTGGCGACGGAACTCGGCAAACTTGGTCACGAGGTCGTCGTCTACGAACCGGCTGACGCCTGGAGCAAGACGAACCTCATCGCGGAACAGGGCGAAGCGCCGCTCCACGAGTTTGAGGCGCGCTACCCTCACCTGCGCTCGACCGCGTACGACCCGGCCACGCTCGACCTCGACGCCGCCCTCGACGGCGCGGACCTTGCCATTGTCCACGAGTGGAACGACCACGCCCTCGTCGGCCGCATCGGCGAACACCATGCGCGTTCGGGCAAGGGCTACCGGCTTTTCTTCCACGACACGCACCACCGCGCCGTCACCGCGCCGCGGGAGATGGCCGCGTACGATCTGAGCCGTTACGACGGTGTGTTGGCATACGGCAACGTCCTGCGCGACCTCTACCTGCGCAACGGCTGGACCCGCCGCGCCTGGACGTGGCACGAGGCCGCGGACACGAACGTCTTCCACCCGTTGCCGCCAGCGGAATCGCGCGAGGGCGACGTGGTCTGGATTGGCAACTGGGGCGACGGCGAGCGCGCGGCCGAACTGCGCGAGTTCCTCGTCGAACCCGTCGCCTCGCTCGGCCTCAATGCCAAAATCTACGGCGTGCGCTACCCGAAATCCGCCCGGGTCGAGCTCGACGAGGCGAACATCCACTACGGCGGCTGGCTGCCGAACTACCGCGCCCCGGAAGTTTTCGCCCGCTACCGGGTGACCGTCCACGTGCCACGTGGCCCGTACGTCGCGGCGCTGCCGGGTATCCCGACGATCCGGCCCTTCGAGGCGTTGGCGTGCGGCATCCCGCTCATTTCTGCTCCTTGGAACGACGTGGAGAACCTCTTCACGCCGGGAGAAGATTTCCTCGTCGCGCGCGACGGCGCGGAGATGCGCCGAACCCTCCGCTGGGTTCTCTCCGATCCGGAATCAGCCGCGACGCTCGCCGCGCACGGCCTGGAGACGGTCCGCGCCCGCCACACCTGCGCGCACCGCGCGGCCGAACTCATGCACATCTACCAGGAAGCCCGCGCGTGAACATCGCCTTCTTCGGCTCCAGCCTCCTCTCCGCCTATTGGAACGGCGCGGCCACGTACTACCGCGGCATCATCCGCGCGCTCCATGCGCAGGGCCATCGGATCACCTTTTACGAACCCGTCGCGTGGGACCGCCCGCAGCACCGCGACATCGAGCCGCCCGAGTGGTGCGTGTCCGTCGTGTACGCCGGCACGGAAGATGAATGCCGCCGGCACGTCGCCATGGCGCGCGGCGCGGATATGATCGTCAAGACGAGCGGCGTCGGCATTTTTGATGAACTGCTCGAATCCGCCGTCCTTGAACTCAAAACGCCGGACAACCTCGTTGTGTTCTGGGACGTGGACGCACCCGTCACGCTCGACCGCATGGAAGCCGACCCGGCGGATTCGTTCCGAGCGTGCGTGCCGGGCTATGACTTCATCCTGACCTACGGCGGCGGCGACCCGGTGGTGCGCGGCTACAAGGCGTTCGGCGCGAAGGATGTTTTCCCGATCTACAACGCGCTCGACCCCGAAACTCACCACCCCGCGCCGCCGCGTCCGCAGTTCGAAGCAACCCTAGGCTTGTTGGCGAACCGCCTGCCGGACCGCGAGGCGCGGATAGAAGAGTTCTTCATGCGCGCGGCGCGGATGCAGAACAAGTCCCGCTTCCTGCTGGGCGGCAACGGCTGGAGCGACAAGGCGCTGCCAGGGAACGTGCACTACCTTGGCCACGTCTACACGGCGGACCACAACGCGTTCAACTGCACTCCGCTGGCCGTGCTCAACGTCTGCCGCGCGAGCATGGCGCGCTACGGCTTCTCGCCGCCCACGCGTGTCTTCGAGGCGGCGGGCGCGGCGGCGTGCCTCATCACCGACGCCTGGGAAGGCGTGGAACAATTCTTCGAGCCGGACACCGAAATTCTCGTCGCCCACGACGGCAACGATGTGGCCCGGCACGTCGGCTACCTGACTTCTGAAGAAGCTCACAAAATCGGGCAAGCAGCGTACCGCCGTGTTCTGGCCGACCACACCTACACGCAACGCGCCCGGCAGGTGGAAGAGGTGCTGGAGGGCAACTTCGTGCGATGAAGATCGTCATCCTCGGCCTGTCCATCACCTCATCCTGGGGCAACGGCCACGCGACGACCTACCGCGGGTTGGTGCGTGAACTCGTCGCGCGCGGGCATGAGGTCGTCTTCCTCGAACGCGACAAACCCTGGTACGCCGCCAATCGCGACCTGCCGCACCCGCCGTATGGCGAGATGCACCTTTACAACAGCGTCGAGGAACTCCAAACGCGATTCGGCGACGAGGTCACGTCGGCGGACGCCGTGATCGTCGGCTCCTACTTGCCCGAGGG
>CAXTQD010000035.1:11285-24280 GCA_964246175.1 uncultured Chthoniobacterales bacterium
AGGGTGTCGCGGTCAGCGAATGGGCCATCGACCACGCCGACGGCACCCTGGCGTTCTACGACATCGACACGCCCGTGACCCTGGCGAAGCTGGCGGCCGGCGACGAGGAATACCTCTCCGCCGACCAGATCGCGTGCTACGACTTGTATCTCTCCTTCACGGGCGGCCCGACCCTGCAACGGATTGAGCAGGAATACGGCTCGCCCCGCGCGCTGCCGCTGTACTGCTCGGTGGACCCGGAGTTGTATTACCCGGAACGCTCCGACCCCCCGCCCCGCTGGACACTCGGCTACCTCGGCACGTACAGCGCCGACCGTCAGCCCACGCTGGACCGCCTGCTCCTGGAGCCCGCGCGCCGCGACCTTGCCCTCTCGATGGTCGTTGCTGGCCCGCAGTACCCAGCCGATGTTCGTTGGCCGTCTAACGTCGCGCGCATCGAGCACCTGCCCCCCGCCGCGCACCGTCGCTTTTACAACGACCAGAAATTTACCCTCAACGTCACCCGTGCCGAGATGATCCGCGTCGGCTACAGCCCGAGCGTGCGCCTGTTCGAGGCGGCGGCGTGCGGCGTGCCCATTATCAGCGACCGTTGGACCGGGCTGGACGAACTCTTCATCCCCGGCGAGGAAATCCTCCTGGCCGACACCGCCGAGGAAGCCGCTGCGCTCCTGCGCGACGTTTCCGACGCCCAGGCCCGACAGATCGGTGAGCGCGCCCGCCGCCGCGTCCTGGCCCAACACACCGCCGCGCACCGCGCGCAAGAACTCGAAACCCACCTCCTCCGCCGTGCAGCCGAGAACGTTTCTTTAGCCCCTGCCCCAGTCTTATGAGCAAATCCATCCGAGTCGGCATCGTCGGCGTGGGCAACTGCGCCTCGTCTCTCGTGCAAGGAACCCACTTCTATCGCGAGGCGACCACCGACCAGTTCGTGCCCGGGTTGATGCACGTCGAGTTGGGCGGCTACCACGTGCGCGACATCGAGTTCAGCGCCGCCTTCGACGTAAACCGCTCCAAGGTTGGCCGCGACCTGGGCGAGGCCATCGCCGCCGAACCGAATAACACCTACCGCTTCGCCGACGTTTCTAACCTGGGCGTCCCCGTCCACCGCGGACCGACCCTCGACGGGATCGGCAAGTACACGCGCGACCTCGTCAAGGAAGCACCCGGCGAGGGCGACGACGTGGCCGCCATCCTCAAGCGGACCGGCACGGAGGTCGTCATCAATTACCTGCCGGTCGGCTCCGAGAAGGCAACGCGCTGGTACGCCGAGCAGGCCCTCGCCGCCGGGTGCGCGTTCGTGAACTGCATCCCCGTGTTCATCGCGTCGCGGCCGACGTGGCGCAAGAAGTTCGAGGCGCGTGGGCTGCCGATCATCGGCGACGACATCAAGAGCCAGGTCGGCGCGACCATCGCGCACCGCGTGTTGACGAACCTCTTCCGTGACCGCGGTGTGCGCTTAGACCGCACGTACCAGCTCAACTTCGGTGGCAACACCGACTTTATGAACATGCTGGAACGTGAGCGGCTGGAGTCGAAAAAGATCTCCAAGACCCAAGCCGTCACCAGCCAACTCGGCGAACCGATGCCCGCGCAGAACGTCCACGTCGGCCCGAGCGACTACGTGCCGTGGCTGACGGACCGCAAGTGGTGCTACATCCGCATGGAGGGTACGACCTTCGGCGGCATGCCGCTTAACTGCGAACTCAAGCTGGAGGTATGGGATTCGCCCAACTCGGCGGGCGTCGTGATCGACGCGGTGCGTTGTGCCCGGCTCGCCCTGGACCGCAAGATCGGCGGGGCGCTCGCTGCGCCGTCGAGCTACTTCATGAAGTCGCCCCCGCAGCAGTACACCGATGATGAGGCGCACCGGCAGACGGAGCTTTTCATCGCCGGTGCGGGCGAGGCCGTCATCCCGGCGGTGCCAGTCGTCGTGCCGGCGGACGAACTGGAAGAAGTCGCTCCCGCCGCGAAGCCGAAGCGATCCCGCAACGGGGTATGAGCGACGCCGCCGAACTCCGCCGCGGCATCGACACTCTCGGCCCGTGGTTCCAGAACATGAACCTGCACGGCGTGTGGACCGCGCCAGACCACTTCCTAGGCGACTACCCGGGCGTCAAGTGGGCGCGCTTCACCGACGCCGTCCCACACGACCTCACCGGCAAGACCGTCCTGGATATCGGCTGCAACGCCGGCTTCTATTCCATTGAAATGAAGCGGCGCGGCGCGGCGCGTGTGTTGGGCGTCGATCTAGATGAGCACTACCTCGCGCAAGCGCGCTTCGCTGCCGCGACGCTCGGCCTGGACATCGAGTATCGTTCGCTGTCCGTGTACGACGTGGCCAGCCTGGGCGAGAAGTTCGATCTGGTGATCTTCATGGGCGTGCTCTACCACCTGCGCCACCCGCTGCTCGCGCTCGATCTCTTGCGAGAGCACGTCACGCGCGACCTGCTGTTGTTCCAAACCATGCAGCGCGGCAACGTGGACGAACCGCTCCGGCCGCCGGACGACGAACCGTTTGAGGTCGGTCTACCTTTCGCGCGCCAAGCAGGTGTGCCGTCCATGTTCGACCGGCCGGACTATCCGGTAATGCACTTCATCGAGAAACGGTATTCGGGTGACCCGACCAACTGGTGGGCTCCCAACCGCGCCTGTACGGAGGCCATGCTGCGCAGCGCCGGTTTTCGTATCCTCAGCCACCCCGAAGAGGAGGTCTACCTCTGTCGGGTCAACCCCGACGCTTCCCGACACCCGCTGCCATGATCGATTCCGTGATGTTCTGGAACGAGCCCAACAACAAATCGCATTGGGACCAGGAGATTGACCCGGACTGGAGCCGGTTCGGCGCGATGGTAAAGGGGGCGGCGGACGCGGTGAAGGCCGAGAACCCGTCGCTCCTGCGCGTGCTCGGCGGCATGTCGCCCATTGACCCGCGATGGGTGCAACTAATGGAGAGCTACGGCGCGCTCGACGCCCTCGACGTGGTGGCACTCCACGGTTTCCCCCTGGACTGGAACCACTGGCAGATCAACGATTGGCCCGAGCGACTGGCGGACATCCGCGCGGTGACGGACCTGCCGCTGTGGATCAGCGAGGTGGGCGTGTCCACGTTCGGCGCGGAGGAGGTGCAGGAGTTTGGCCTGCGACGCACAGCGGAACTCCTGCGCGGCCGGGTGGACCGCATCCACTGGTACTCGCTTTATGATTTGCCCCGCGCGTGGCCCGCGACGACGCGTCACCGCGAGGCGGAGGGGAGTTCGTACTACCGACATTTTTACATGGGTCTGTTGCGCGAGGACGGTACGCCCAAGCTCTCGCTCAAGCACTTCTCCGAATTCACGCCGGATCTGGGCATCTGCCAATGGTTCCACTTCGAGGACCACCGCTTGGACGATGCCGTCGGCTGGCTGCGGCGACTGGGGGTGAAGTACCTGCGCACGGGTTTGAGTTGGGCGGACAGTTTCCGACCGGGCGCAGAGGAGTGGTTCGACCGGCAGATGCGCGCGCTGGAGGAGTTCAACGTGACGGTGACCTTTTGCTTCACGCCGGAACACCGTGGCATCGCACCGCATCACACCAGCGCCCCCCAGGTGGCGGAGGAGTACGCGGAGTTTTGCACGCGCATGATCCGGCGCTACGCCCCGGCTGCCCCAGCACTGGCCATCGGGTAGGACAACTTCACTCCTGCATCAACGCGTGTGCGGTCGGTTCGTCCACGATGAGTTCGGTCATCAGCTTGCCCAGCAGCGCCCCACGCAACGCGTTGACCTTCCCCAGCCCCGACACCACGCACAGCGCGTGGCGCGCGCGCCGGATGAGCGACAGGTCCGGGCCGCTCGCCCGCTCGTTGAGCGGGATGCCCTCGAAACTCCCGTCCGCCCGGTAAAACATCGTGGCGATGTTGCCGACCACCTTTTCTTTGTCAAATTCGCGGAAGTCTTTCAAGTTCAGATATCCGGCCACGTAGATGTAGCTTGGCAAGCGGGAGTCGTGGACGCCCACGCTGTAGACCAAGAGATCGGCCTTGCGCATCCGTCCGACGACCTCCTGGATCGAACGCTCCCGCCACATCGCCCGCTTGGTCTCGGGATAGTCGAAAAACGCCGGCACCGGGAAAAGGTACGCGCGGGCTCCGTAGTTCTCGGCAAAGCGCGTGTAAATCTCGCTTGTGTAGTAGTTGTTGACCGCCTCCGTGGAGCTGGAGCCGGTGAGTTGCACGATGTTGACGCGCGCGCAGTGCTTGGGCGTCAGAGCGCGCGAGATGGCGTCGAGCGTGCTGCCCCAGGCGACACCGACGGTCTGGTCCGAGTGGATAAGGTTGTTGAGGTGGCTGGCGGCGAAACTCGCCACGCGCTTGAGCCATTCCTCCTCCCGGGCGTTGGGTGGCACGCTGACGACGCTGACCTTCTTGAGGCCGAAACGTTCGCGGATGGCCTGTTCGAGTTCCAGCGGCTGGTGGCGTGGATCGTGGACGCGGATTTCCACGAGGCCGCTCTGCCGCGCGAAGGTCAGCAGCCGCGACACGGCGGAGCGCGACAGCTTGAGTTCACTGGCAATCGTCTCGGTGGTCAGGCCCTGGTAAAAATACAGGCGAGCCACTTTCACGGCAATACCGCTTTGGTCTCTGGATTTCATCGAAGGGGGGAGTTCGGCGAAAACCTTGGTTTGCGGCATTGTAGCCACTTGCGTTCAAAATAGAAGCGAACAAATCCCAGAAACTTTCCAAGCCCGGAAGTCGACCTAGGATCGACCAGCCCCTTGCACATCGCCGGGCAAACGCGGTATACCGTTCCTTTGAAAACGCTCGCGCTTCTCTGCATGGCGCTGATGGCGGCGGGAACTGTCCGTGGTCAGGACTTCCTCGACCGCTTGGACGATGCCCTGAGCGTCTCGGCGTACGACGGCCGCGTGCGGGCGCGGCTGAGCGGGCTCGTGGACGTGGAGGGATACTATTTCGAGCACCCCGCACCCGGGTTGATTGACACGGACGACCACTTCTTTTTTAACCCGCGGCTGACGCTCTTCCTCGACGCGCAGTTCGGCCCGTCGGTTTCGGTCTTCGCGCAGGCGCGCCTGGACCGCGGATTCGACGGGGGTGACAACGGGCCGCGCTTCGACCTGGACGAATACGCCGCGCGCTACACGCCCTGGAGCGACGGCCGGCTGAGCTTCCAGTTCGGTAAGTCGGCCACGGTCGTCGGCACCTGGACGGCGCGGCACCATTCGTGGGACAACCCGTTCGTTAACGCTCCCCTCCCCTACGAGAACCTGACGCCGGTCTCGGACACCGAGCCGCCCACCTCGCGCCAAACTTTCGGTCGGGTGAGGACCGGTGACAAGAACGAGGACCTGCCCGTGATCTGGGGTCCGGCCTACGCAACGGGGCTGACGCTTGCCGGCCACGCAAGCCTCTTCGAGTACGCCGCCGAGGTGAAGAACGTCCCAACGGCCTCCCGGCCGGAATCGTGGCGCGCGACGGAGATCGGCTTCAGCCAGCCCGCGGTGGACGGCAGGTTCGCGCTGCACCTCCACCCTGCGTGGACGGTCGGCGTGTCGGCGGTCAACGGCGTCTACCTGCGGCCCGAAGCCGGGCCGCTACTGCCGGACCGGCGCGGGTACGACGACTACCGGCAATACATGCTCGGGCAAGAGGCCAGCTACGCCGCCGGACGCTGGCAGGTGTGGGCAGAGACGTTCGAGAGCCACTTCGAGGTGCCGCGCGTAGGGCACTTCGACACGCTATCCTACTACCTGGAAGCCCGGTACCAGTTCACGCCGCCGCTCTTCGGGGCACTCCGCTGGAACCAGCAAATCTCCACCGCCATCGACGGTGCGCCCCGCACACCTGACACCTGGCGGGTTGACGCGGGGGCGGGTTACCGGTTCACGGAGCATTTGCAGTTAAAGCTGCAATACAGCTTCGAGGGTGACGGTCCGCTCTACGGCCGCGGCAGCACGGTGGCCACGCAGTTGACCGCGCGGTTCTGAGGCGCTTCAGCGCCCTTCCGGCTGGTAGTTGGTCATGGTCGTGGTCTGCCGCTGCCGGGAATGGTAGAACGGCGCGGTCACGCCCAGGTCCAGGGTGAAGCTCGCCGGCACCACGCCCACCGCCCGGCCGGTCAGCCGCCGCCCGTGGTAACGGAACTCCAGCCGGTATACCGAGGCCACCCACGCCACCGACACGGGTTGGCGCAGTTCGCCCTCGCTCTGCACGATGCTCAGGTCGCGCTGCGCCAGCCAGAAACGGCCCGAGAGTTCGTTGAGCACCTTGTCCTCGCGGCTGGCCGCCGGCGGAGCCTCGGCGCGCGGCCGGAAGGCGACGACGAAACAGCGTTCCCCGTCATCGGCCGGAGCGTCGGCCTCGCGGGCGAGGTCGAAGCGGCCGGCCAACCGGCGCAGGTCCAGGGCGACACGGAAGTCTCCGTCCTTGTGGTTGCCAGCGTCCGTCGAACCGGCCGCCGACGGCTTTTCGTCGGAGGCAATGTCCTGGCGGGCAGAACTCTCGGTGGCTAGCGACTGGCCGCGCTCGTCGAGGCGCTCGGTGGTCTTTTCCTCGTCGTGCCGCCAGTGGGCTCGCGCCGCGCGGGCCGCCTCATCGCGTTCAATCGCCAGCCCCATCAACTCGTCGGCGGAGAGCGTCTCCGGTCCTGCACGGAGCGGCGTTGCCAGCAGGACGGACCAGACGGCGAGGAAAAACATGGTCCGGCGCAGACTCATATGGAAGGAGGTACGCTCCGGCCTAGCGGCGGGCTGCCACCAAATCGGCGCGTGCCCGGGCCGCGTCGCGCGCGGGCGGCTGGCCGTACAACCGCCGGTACTCGCGGCTGAACTGCGACGCGCTTTCGTAGCCCACGTCGAAGCTCACGCGGCTGGCGTCCAGGTCGTGCGTGAGCAGCAGCCGGCGGGCTTCCTGCAAGCGGAGCCGCTTCTGGAACTGGAGCGGGCTCATCGCCGTCACCGCCCGGAAGTGCCGGTGCAGCGACGTGGCGCTCATCCCAGCGGCGCGGGCGAGTTCGGCGACGGGGATTTTTTCCTGGTAACGCCCCTGCAGCAGGCGGATCGCGCGATTGATCTGCGCGAGCCGACTGCTTGGCAGCGCCATCTGCCGCAACATCGCGCCGCGCGGACCGTGTAACAGGCGGTAAAGAATCTCGCGTTCAATGCCCGCGGCGAGCACCGGGATGTCCGCCGGCCGGTCGAGCAGCCGCAAGAGACGCACGAGCGGATCGCGCAAATTGTCCTCCAGCGGATTAACCGCGACGGCCTTGGGACTGGCGTTGGTTTCCGCCGTGGCGGGGAGTTCCAACAACAGCGTGGCGAGTTTGGCGGGTTCCAGGGCGAGGGTGATGCCGAGACAGGGCGCTTCGAGCACCTGCCCGCTGATCGGCAGGTCGAGCGAGGCGACGAGGTAGCAATCGGGATCGTAGAAAAACTCCTCCTCCCCGAGGAAGATGCGCTTGCGCCCGCGCGCGATCACGCACAGCAGCGGGTAGTACATGGCCGGTGACAACTGGGTGGGGCGTTCGGCGCGCGTGAGAAGCAGTCCGGGGATCGCGGTGGGCGTGAGTTCGCGGTGGCAATGGCGTTCGATGAGGGCGCTCAGTTCGCTCATGGGTGGGTGGAGCGAACCTCCCGCCGTCCGGCCGCCGGGTCAAACGCGCTGGTCGGATCAGGCAATGATTTGGCAGCAATGGTCTACCCGGCCGCTGGCGACGAGGCCAGGCTGGCCGCCATGAGCAACGTTTCCATGAATTACCAACTCTTGGGCCGCAGCGGCCTGCGCGTGTCCGACCTGTGCCTGGGCACGATGACCTTCGGCGAGGACTGGGGCTGGGGCGCGGCGCAGGACGAGGCGCGCAAAATCTACGACGCCTACCGCGAGGCCGGCGGCAACTTCATCGACACCGCCAACATTTACACCAACGGATCGAGCGAAACTCTCGTCGGCGAGTTCGTCAAAGGCCACCGTGAGGAGGTCGTCATCGCCACGAAGTACACCAACGCCGCCAGCGTCTTCAGCGGCAAGCCCGGCACGGATGCCAACGCGGGCGGCAACCAGCGCAAGAACATGGTCCAGGCCGTCGAGGGGAGCCTCCAGCGTCTCGGCACCGACTACATCGACCTGTACTGGCTGCACTGCTGGGACGCCATCACCCCGGCGGAAGAGGTCATGCGTGCCTTTGACGACCTCGTGCGCGCGGGCAAGGTGCTCTACGTGGGAATCTCCGACGCGCCCGCCTGGGTCGTCGCCAAGAGCAACACCCTGGCCGAACTACGCGGCTGGACGCGCTACGTCGGCTTGCAGATCGAGTACAGCCTGCTGGAGCGCACCGTCGAGCGCGAACTCCTTCCCATGGCGGCCGATCAGGACCTGACGATCCTCGCGTGGTCACCCCTGCGCGGCGGTCTGCTCACCGGCAAGTACCTGCCCGAAAACGCCAAGCAAAGCGAGGCTGAGGGCGCGCGGATGCACTCGGAGATGATGAAGAACTTCGGGGACACGGCGGAGGGTCAGCACGCCGTCGTGCACGAAGCCGTGGCCGTCGGCAAGGAACTCGGCGTCTCGGCGTCGCAGGTGGCCCTGGCGTGGCTGCGGACGCGGTCGGTGCCGACGATCCCCATCATCGGCGCGCGCAGGCTGGCGCAGGTGGAGGACAACCTCGCCAGCGTGAACCTGACACTTCCCCCGGAACAACTTGCTCGGCTCGATCAGGCGAGCGCGGTGAAGCTCGGCTTCCCGCACGACTTCCTGGCCATGCCAGCCGCGCAAGCCATCGTGTTCGGCGGTCTGCGAGATCGGATCAAGGTATGATCGGATCAAGGTAGACCGTCAGCGCGGCTCAAATCTGCGCCAATGCGTGCGCCAAGTCCGCACGGAGGTCTTCCACGTCCTCCACGCCGACCGACAGCCGCACCAGTGCGTCGCTGATCCCTAACGCGGCGCGCTGGTCAGGCGGGATGCTCCCGTGGGTCATCAACGCGGGATGTTCGATCAGGCTCTCCACGCCGCCGAGGCTCTCCGCGAGCGCGAAGAGGTGCGTGTTCTCCAGGAACCGCCGCGCGCCGGCAAGATCGGTGTCGAGCGTCAGCGTGATCATCCCGCCAAAGCCGCCCTGCATCTGGCGCTTGGCCAGTGCGTGCTGTGGGTGACTATCCAAGCCCGGGTAATGCACACGCGCGACGGTCCCCTGCGCTTCCAGCCAACGGGCGAGGTCGTGCGCGTTGGCGCAGGTGCGGTCCATGCGTAAGGCGAGCGTCTTCACCCCACGCAAGGCCAAGAAACTATCCATCGGCCCGAGCACCGAGCCGACGGCGTTCTGGATGAAGGCGATCTGGTCGCCGAGTTCCTTGTTCCTGGCGTCGTCCACCACGGCAATGCCGCCGACCATGTCGGAGTGGCCGTTGAGGTATTTGGTGGCCGAGTGGATCACCACGTCGCAGCCGAGTTCAAGCGGACGCTGGAGGATCGGGCTGGCGAACGTGTTGTCCGCGACGGCGAACGCGCCGTGTTCGTGCGCGAGACCTGCGATGGTTTCGAGGTCGGCGAGCTTGAGCAGCGGATTGGTGGGCGTCTCGACCCAGACCATCCGCGTCTCGGGTCGGAGCGCGGAGAGGAGGTTCTTCGCGTTGGTCAGGTCCACGAAGGAGAAGCTCAGGTTCGACGAATGCCGCCGCACCCGCTCGAACAGCCGGAACGTCCCACCGTACAGATCGTCGCTGGCGACGACGTGGCTGCCGGCCGGGAGCGTCTCCAACACGGTGCCCATCGCGGCGAGGCCGGACGCGAAGGCGAACCCGCGTGTGCCGCTTTCTCGGGGACGAAATCCTCGCCGATCCCCTCCACCGACCAACTCCCGGCCTGGCCGAGGGTGCCGTTCTTGATGTACGGCGTCAGGATGGAGCCGGCCGGATCGGCCAGGACCATTTCCAGGTCGGGCTAGACACGCTTGAAGAAGCGGCTCAAGCCCGTCATCGTGCCGCTGCTGCCCACCCCGCAGACGACCGCATCCACGTCGTGCCCGGTCTGATCGTACCGCAAGAACCCACCAGAGCCAAAAGAGTCACGTGGCCCGTTGCCCGGACAACGCGGACGCAGGCGCACCCTCCTGCGGTTCCTAGAGATCCCCTACCGCTGGCACCGCTTCCGGCCGTCCCGCCGGCCGGGGGTGAAAACCCTCCGGCCCGTGCAAAGGCGCAGGCGGCGGTCCGTCGAACCACACCGAACCCTGTGCTTGCAACCGGGCAAACTCCCCATCCGGTAGGTTGAGCAGTTCGAGCAAGGAGCCGAGTTCCACCAAGCGGCCCGCCCGCAGGACGGCGATCCGCTCTGCCCGCCGCAGGCTGCTCAGGCGGTGAGCGACGATGAAGGTCGTGCGCCCCGTCATCAAACGGTCCAGGGCGCTCTGCACCAGCGCCTTGCTCTCCACGTCGAGCGCGCTGGTGGCTTCGTCCAAAATCAGCACGCGCGGCGCGCGGATGATCGCCCGCGCGATGGAGATGCGCTGGCGTTCCCCGCCGCTCAGGCGCGCGCCACGTTCGCCCAGCGGGGTGTCCAGGCCGCGCGGCAGCCGGGCGATGAACTCCGCCGCGTTAGCATCCTCGACCGCCGCGTGCAGCCGCGCCTCGCTGGCGTCACGCACGCCGTGGAGGATGTTCTCGCGCACCGTCCCCTCGAAAAGGATCGTCTCCTGGCTGACAACCGCCACGCGTCGGCGGAAGCTGGCCGGATCGGCGTCCGCGAGGTCGACGCCGTCAAGCAGGAGCCGACCCTGCGTGGGCACATGGAAGCCCAGCAACAAGCCCAGGAGCGTGCTCTTGCCCGCGCCGGAGGCCCCGACGATGCCGAGCGTCTCTCCCGGGACGACCTGGAGCGAAAAATCCGCGAGCGCGGACTGCCCCGGTTTCTGGCCGTGGTGCGCGAAGGAAACGTTTTGGAAGTCGAACGCTCCGCGTACGTCCGGGAAGTGGAGCTTGCCGTGCGTGGTCTCCAAGTCATCGCAGCCGAGCACCTCGTCGACGCTGCGGAGGCTTTCCAGGCCGCGCGCCACGACCGAGAGCATGTTCAAAAACCCGGTGAGCACGGTTGTCAGCACTGCAAAATACCCGCCGATGAGCACCACGTCGCCCGGACTCAGCGGCAAGATTTGTTGGTAGCTCAGCCAGGCAGTGAAGACCAACCCCAACAAGCCGAACTCGGCGAAGACCACCCAGGCCGCCGCGTGGGCCGCGCCGTACTGCTGGTCCAAGCGCAACCCGGCCGCCTGCACCTCACCGATATGCTGTTCGGTGCGGGCGAGTTCGTCGTCCTCGACGGCATGGGCGCGCGTCACTGGAATCATGTCGAACATGCCCCGCAGCCGCGCAGCGAGAGCCTCGGTCTCGCGTCGGAAGTGGTGACTGGCCATGCCGAGGCGTTCGCGCAACAGGTAGTGCAGGCCGGCGGCGGCGGGCGTGGTCAAAAGCAGAATGGGCACGAACCCCGGCGCGCGCTCGGCGACGACGGCGAGGGTGACCGCCAGCGTGCACAGCGCGTAGAGGCCGCTGCTGTAGAGTTCGCGCAAAGTCAGGCCAACGTTTTCCACGTCTTGCATGACCTTCGACTGCAACGCGCCGCTATGGGTGTGCTTGTGGTACGACACCGACAGGAGCTGGAGGTGCCGGCAGACGGCCAGCCGCAGCCGGGCCTCGATGCGGCGCACGGCCAGGGAAAGCGTGCGGTAGTGCCAATCGTGGGTGAGCAGGTGCTGGAGGATGAGCACGGTGCCCGCGGCGGCATTCCAGGCGAGACGGCTCGGGGGATGATTCGCCGGGGCGGAGACGATCTCGATCACGTTGGCTGTGATGATCGGCAGCGCCCAGAATGGACTGCTGCGCACGAACCACAGGACGGTGGAAGCTCCCAGCAGACGGCGTTCAGGCCAGTAGAGCGCCAGTAGCCGACGCCACGGTCGCCCTGGCTGGGCAGAGCCGTTCCGGGAGGGCGGGAGCGTGGAGGCGTGGTCCAAAACGCGGGCTTGGGGGTTGGGGGGGAGGGCGGTTGACGGGGGAACCGGCCGGCGGATTCGAGAACTTGATAAATACGTCCGCAGCTTCCAAGCAGATTCTGACGCGAAGAGAAGCCATCTCTGAGCTTTCCTTGTTTTTCCTTTGCGTCGGTCGCGTTCTTTGCGAGAGGCTCCGGTCCTTTCCTTTTGAAGGCCCGTGTCTTTTTCCTGTTCTGCGTGGGGGTCCTGTCGCTGCTAGAGTTTCGCGCGCTGGACCTGATCGGCGGACGTAACCTGCCTGCCGAAGTCGAGGCAACGTCCGGTCTGGTCGCGGGACACCCATACTGGAAGGCGTACCAGAACCGGCTCCTCGGTCCGTGGCTCGTGGAGGGAACGGCGCGGCTGACGGGCCTGCCCCGTGCGGGCGTTTACCAGGGTTGGTGTTTCGCGCTGCTGTGCACGGCCAACGCACTCGCGGGTTGGTTGTTCCGCCGCGCGCCGGGAGGGGCGTGGGGTTGGGCGACGGCGTACGCCGGGCTGTTCGTCGTGTGGCAGGACCCGGAATGGTCCTACCTCTGGGACTACGTGGACCTGACGACGGGTCTGCTGTTCGCATGGGCGGTGGTCGTGGGCCGGTGGAACCTGTGGCGATACGCCGGGCTCTTCGCCGTCGAACTCGCCAACCGCGAGTCGGCGCAGTTCATCGCGCTGTGGCTGGTGCTCGACGCGCTGCGGCCCGACGCGCGCCGGTGGGTGGACGCGCCGCGCCTGGCGCTCGGCGTGGGGCTGGGCTTGGCCGGCGCGTGGTGGACGCACTGGATCCGCGACGCGCTCTGTGCGGGCGAGACCGGCGTCGTGCCGCGGCCGGAGATCACCGAGTTTGCCGACGGCCAGTTCTTCATGGGCCGGGTGACGCTCGAACTGCTGCGCGACCCGTGGAACCTCCCGGCGGCGGTCCTGGCGGCGCTGCTGACGACGCTGGCCGCCGCGCCGGCCGCGGCCGACCCGATCGTG
>CAXTQD010000036.1:0-4570 GCA_964246175.1 uncultured Chthoniobacterales bacterium
TTTTTGCTCCGTATCCAGCCCGAGTTTCTGGACGAGCGGGCGGTAGTTGACGAGGATGAGCGGTTCCTTCTTCCAGTCGTGCGCGTCGCTGCCGACCACGGAAAGAAAGAAGTCGTTCGGGTGCCAGACGCGGCCGGCGGTGTCCTTGTAGAGGTCCATCCCCGGGAAGATGCCGCCGGTCAGCTTCAGCAGCGCGTCGTGGGCGAAGGTATCCAGGGGCTTGCGACGGCCTTCGTCCTGCACGGCAATGAGACCCCACTGCTTGAAGTCGGCTTCTTGCAGTTCCGCGTGCGCGGCGGCCGGCAGGAGCAGCAAGAGAACGGCAAGGAGCCAAGCGCCGGACAGGCCGCGGCGGGAGAGATCAAATTTCATGGTCGGCAGAGCCCGTAACATAGGGTCTGCCGACCGGAATCTCAACCCCCGCCCTTCACATCCGCGGCACGGTGATGCCGCGTTGCTTCATGTATTTGCCCGCGCGGTCGGCGTAGGACACCTCGCAGACGCTCGTGCCTTCGAGGAAGAGCACCTGCGCGAGACCCTCGTTGGCGTAGATTTTGGCCGGGAGCGGGGTGGTGTTGGAGATTTCCAGGGTGACGTGGCCCTCCCACTCGGGCTCGAAGGGGGTGACGTTGACGATGATGCCGCAGCGCGCGTAGGTCGATTTGCCCAGGCAAACGGTCAGGATGTTGCGCGGGATGCGGAAGTATTCGACCGAGCGGGCTAAGGCAAAGGAATTTGGCGGCACGATGCAAACGTCCGTCTTGATGTCCACGAAGCTTTTTTCGTCCCAGTTCTTGGGGTCGACGACGGTGTTGAAGACGTTGGTGAACACCTTGAACTCGTCCGAGACGCGCAGGTCGTATCCGTACGAACTCAGCCCGTAGGAGATCAGCGAGACGGGGCGGACAGCGGCGGGTGCGTCGGCCGCGGCGTCGGGCGGAGAGGTGACGGGCGGGTCCTCGCGGCGGCGCACCTGCCGGTCGGCGAAGGGCTCGATCATGCCGTGCTCCAGCGCCATCTTGCGAATCCAGGTGTCGGGTTGCACTCCCATGGCGCTTCATCAAAGCCGGCCGGGCGGACGGTGGCAAGCTCCGCGTTCGCGCTCGACAGGCCGCCACGGCCAAGAATACGCTGCCGATGGTTCCGTGGAACTGGTGCTGAAGGTTCAGCGCGGCAGTGAAGAAGATCGCATGAACTTGCCGGGCCACGGCAAGTACTATGAACTGCACACCCTTCAGACGGGAACGATCATGCCACTCGGCAATCAACCCGGCTTCGTGGGCGCGGTGAACCTATCGGCGCTCGATCAGGACAAAAACCAGCGGTTCCTGATCGTGCCACCGTTGCGGGTGGCCTTCTTCGGAGTGCACCTCGGCAGCACGGATGGCGACACGGTCGTCGCGCTCGACCTCGAAGGCACACACATGGTCAGCCTCTCGCCCAACGCGGCCGTTCCGTTCCCGCTGACCGGAGAGCCGGCATTCCTGACGTGGACCGAGAACCGCTACGTGCCCTTCGGCGATGGTACGCACACAGCCAACTGCTCCTACGTCGAACGTTGGAACGCGTACCTCGAGCCCGTACGCTACGCGAGGAGAAAGGCAGCCGGTATCTGCTACGGCGCTTCCATGTACCGCCCGGGGAAAAGCCCGGCGGTGATCTGCCTGCCCGCTACCGGGCCTTGACCGACGCGGCCATCGGACCAATCGCACCGAAGCCCTCGACGGCGAGCCGATCCTGTCGGCCACGGGCCGCCAGCAGGAAATACTTTCCCTCCACCGGAGCCATGGTGATGAACACGAAACGCGTCGGCGTGTTGCTGATCTTGGCGTCGGCCACCTGGACTTGGCACGTCAGACCCGAGCCGAGCTTGCCGCTCTGAACCGGGTACACCTTGACGGAGGTTGCCTTCGCGTCGGCGAGCGTCTCCTTGACCTGCGCGACCAGGTACGCCTGCGCTTGTGCCACCGTGTTGAAGTCGCCTCCTTGACTGAAGACGGCCGTGTACCCAACCTTCCCGTCCGACGGCACGCAGAGCAGCCGACCGGTGCCGCGTTCGTAAGCAGCGTTCCACTTGGGCGGCATCGTGATCGTCACGAGCGGAGCGTCCGCCGGGAAGTCATAGAACTTCGACCCGTTGGTGGCCGGGGTCGGCGAGGGCGTCGGGGTGTCGCCCGCACCGTACGCCAACGCCCAGGTGGACGGTGTGTGCAAGATCGTCCCGCCAAACAGCAGGCCGGCCGCCGCGGCGATGCGCCACAGCCTTTTCATCAGTACCCGACCGCCTGCCCGTCCTTGCGACTCTCGGTGGCGCCGGCATAGACGCGCTGGCCGTCGTGGGTCTGCACCTGGATGGCCTGGTAGCCGCCGTAGCCGCCCACGTCGAGGCGCACATCGTGGCCTTTGAGCCGCAGGTCGCGGGCGACCTCGTAGGGGATGCCGCGTTCCAAGTCCACGAACCCCGTCGAGTTCGGGTTGGCCGCCGCGCCGCCTTCGGTGAGCGTCGAACCGGTAGGATCATTGTTGCCCTCGTGCTGCCAGCGCGCGGCGTCGCCGGCTTCCTGCACGTTGAGGCCGAAGTCGATCATGTTGGTCAGCACCTGGACGTGCCCCTGCGGCTGCATCCCGCCTCCCATGACGCCGAACGCCAGCCACGGTTTGCCGTCGTGCATGGCGAAGCCGGGAATCAGCGTATGGAAAGGCCGCTTGCCCGGCGCGTAGGTGTTGGCTTGGTCGGGTTCCAGCGTGAAGAGCTGCCCGCGGTCCTGGAACATGAACCCCAGTCCCGGCACGCTGATGCCGCTGCCCATGCCGCGGTAGTTGCTCTGGATGAGGGACACCATGTTGCCCTCGTCGTCGGCCGTGCACATGTAGATCGTGTCACCCTGGTTGAGGTTCGGATTGCCCGCCTCGACCGTCGACGCGGCACGCTCGGGGTTGATCAGCTTGCGGCGTTCGGCGGCGTACTCCTTGGAGATGAGACCCTTGACGGGTTGCTTGAAGAAATTGGCGTCGGCGTAGTATTTCGCGCGGTCGGCCCAGGCGAGTTTCTTGGCCTCGATCTCCGTGTGGAGAGTTTGCACGCTCTGAAAGCCCATTGCCTTGAGGTCGAAGCCTTCGAGGATGTTGAGGATTTGCAGGGCGACCATGCCCTGCGTGTTGCCGGGGAGTTCGTAGATGTCGTAGCCACGGTAGTTCGTGGAGACCGGCTCGACCCACTCGGAGTGGTGCGCCTCGAAGTCGGCCTTGCGCAGGTAGCCGCCATTGGCCTGCATGAAGGCGTCGATCTTATCGGCGATCTCGCCCTTGTAGAACACGTCGCGGCCCTGCTCACCGATCAGGCGCAGGGTGTGGGCGAGCGCGGGGTTCTTGAAAATGTCGCCCTCTGCCGGGGCCTTGCCGGTGGCGGGCAGGGTGTACGTTTCCTTCCACGCGCCGGGCAGATCTTTGAAGGCGAGGATGTTGCGACCCCAGTAGTAGGCGATGGTCTGCGTGACGGGGTAACCCTCCTCCGCGTAGTGGATGGCGCCAGAAAGGTCGTCGGCGAGAGTCAACTTGCCGAACCGGTCGTGCAGCGACGCCCAGCCGTCCACACAGCCGGGGACGTTGATGGGTAGCATCCCAATAGGCGGCAGGAAGTTGCGATGCAGCTTGGCCACGGCCTCGCGGGCTTGTTCGTAGGAAAGCCCCTGCGGCGAACGGCCCGAGCCGTTGAGGCCGTAGAGCTTGTTTTCCTTGGCGACGTAAACGATGGCGAATAGGTCGCCGCCGACGCCGTTGGAGACGGGTTCCATGAGCCCGAGCGTGGCGTTGGCGGCGATGGCGGCGTCCACGGCGTTGCCGCCGCGCTTGAGTACGTCGAGACCGACCTGGCTGGCCGCCGGCACGCTCGTGCAGACCATCCCGTGCCGCCCGAGGGTTTGTGAGCGCGTGGCGAAGGTCTTGCCGACGATCCGGTCCGCCTGCGCGAACGCAACGGCAGGCCACAGACAACCGGCAGCGAACGGAAGAAAACGCGTCAATCTACTCATAGGCTTGTGGGAAGGAAATCACGGCGTAATCGCCCGCCGCCCACCCGTTGCGGGCGCACAACGGGATGGCCAAGCCATTTTTTGCTCGGCTCCCTGCCCGTTCTCCGGGTAAGGTGAGGATCATGCGCCGCCGTGAATTCCTGCGTCGTTCCGCCGCTGCCGTCGCCGGGGTGGTGAGCCTGCGGGCCTTCCCGCACCACCTCTTCGCCAACACGGAAGCCAAGCACGCCACCGACCGCGTCACCCTCGGAGCGACGGGCATCACCACCAGCCGACTGGCGATGGGCACAGGCACCAACGGCACGGGCGGTTCGTCCGACCAGACCCGCGGCCTCGGCGTGGAAGGGGTGGCCGCGATGCTCAAGCTCGGCTACGACCAGGGCGTCACCTTCTGGGACAGCGCCGACCAGTATGGCAGCCACCCGCACCTGCGCCGCGCGCTCGCGGACGGCGGCGTGCCGCGCGACAGGATCACGCTTCTCACCAAGACCCACGCCAGCACGGCCAAGGAAATGCGCGCCGACCTGGACCGTTTCCGC
>CAXTQD010000036.1:4580-22481 GCA_964246175.1 uncultured Chthoniobacterales bacterium
GACCGCCGCGGCCAGCCCCTGGGTGCAGGTGGACCTCGCGCGGGTCAACCCGGCGGGCGTCATCATGGACAACCACCCGGCGGCGGTGCTCGACGTGTTGCGCCAGATGAAGGCCAAAGGCAAGGGCATCATCGGCATGAAGGTGCTCGGGGCCGGAGAACTCGCCGGCAAGGCGGACGAGTGTTTCCAGTGGCAGTTGGCGCAGGACTGCGTGGATGCATTCACGCTCGGGATGCGCAGTCCCGACGAACTCCGGCGCACGCTCAAGCAGATCCCCGCCGCCAGCACGCGGGGTTAACGCAAAGGCGGCGGAACCATGTTCGTCGGCGGCATCGGCGGGATCGGGAAGGGTGCGACGCCGCTGCCGCCGAGGCCGAGCGAGCCGATCACCTTGTCCGTCACGTCCTCGCCGCCGCGCAGGTTGGTCCATAGACTCAGGACGCTGCGGATCGGTCCCCACGGGCTCCCCCACCAACCAAGCAGCAGCGTCAAACCCGTCCAACCGAGCCCTTTGACCACCCGGCTCTCGTTTGCTTTGACAAGATAGCTGTCCGAGCCTCGCCAGAAAGTGACCACGAGGGCCGAGATCGTGTATTTGTAGTAGACGAAGCGTCCGCCGATGTCGATCTGGCGCCGCAGTGCCGCCGGGCGTCAGACCCGCGATGCCTTGGATTTTGGTCGCAATAAGATTTTAGCGCGTGGTGGTGGTCAGCCGGAGGTGGTAGAGCGAGGTTTTCGCCGTGATGAAGAGTTCGTCGCCCGCCGGGCCGCCGAAGCACAGGTTGGCAGGGGTTTCAGGCACGAGGATTTTGCCCAGGCGCGTGCCGTCGGGCGCGAAGACGTGGACCCCGTCGCCCGCGCTGGACCACAGGTTGCCGTGCTGGTCGCAGCGGATGCCGTCGGGCGCGCCTTTGTCGGTCTGGCAGAAAACGCGGCCGTTAACGAGTTGGTGACCCGCCGTCACGTCGAAGACCCGGACGTGACGGGGCTTGTCGGTGTCGGTGACGTAGAGGAGTTTTTCATCGGGCGAAAAGCACAGGCCATTGGGCTGGATGAAGTCCGTGACGACCGCGCGCAGTTCGCCTGTTTTCGGGTCGAGGCAGTACACGTTGTTGGCGGCCTGGTCCTTCGGCCCGCCTTCGGCCAGGCCGTAGGTGGGGTCGGTGAACCAGATCGTGCCGTCACCCTTGAGCACAATGTCGTTGGGCGAGTTGAGCGATTTACCCTCGTATCGGTCAGCGAGCGTGCGGCGTTCGCCGTCGCCGTGGGGCGCGACGGTGACGCTGCGTGAGCCGTGTTCACAGCTATAGACGTTGCCGGCGGCGTCGGTCGTGTTGCCGTTGGAGTGCTGGCTGGGTTCGCGCAGGACGGTCGCCGCACGCGTGGCCGGGTCGTAGACATAGAGCTTGTCGGCCGGGATGTCGCTGAACACCAGCCGGCCGCGGGTCGAGTCCCAGGCCGGGCCTTCGGTGAACTGGAAGCCGTCGGCGAGCCGTTCGAGCGTGGCGTTGGCGGGGACGAGTTCACGCAGCGCCGGGTTTTCGACCACGACAATCGACTGGGCGGAGGCGGAAGACATGGCGGCGAGGATGGTCAGCAACAGGATCAGGCGCATGGACGGGTAACGGCAGGTATACGCGGGCACACCGACATTGCAGAACAAAAAACGCCAGCAAAACGCCGGTTTGCAGGCACATTGCCGGTTCTCATGGCCAATCTCGCCGCCGTCCTCAGCGTCACCGATCTGTCTGTCCATTACGGCGTGCACACGGTGCTCGACCACGCCACGCTCGCCATCAACGAGGGCGAACGCGTCGGCCTCGTCGGCCGCAACGGCACGGGCAAATCGACCTTCCTGCGCATCGCCGCTGGCGTGGCCGACCCCGATGCCGGCCAAGTCGTGCGCCGGCGCGAACTCGTCACCGGCTACCTGCCGCAGGATTTCCAACTCGACGACGCCCGCACCGTGGAGAGCAACATCCTCGACGGCGCGCGGGCCGTGCTCGACCTCATCGACGCCTACGAGCAAGAGCCCTCAGACTCCCAACGCTCCGGCGAACTGCTCGACCACATCAACCACCTCGACGGCTGGGACGTGGAACACCGCGTCAAGGCACTCGTGGACCACCTCGACTGCCCTGCCGCCGACCGACTGGCGGGCCAGCTCTCCGGCGGAGAAAAGCGCCGCGTCGCCCTCGCCCGTGCGCTGCTCGCCCGGCCCGACCTGCTCATCCTCGACGAGCCGACCAACCACCTCGACACTTTTTCCATCGAGTGGCTGGAAGGTTTCCTGAAGAACTACCCGGGCACCTGCCTGTTCGTCACGCACGACCGGTATTTCCTCGACCGGGTGGCCAACCGCATCGTGGAACTGGCCGGCGGCACGTTCCTCGCGCACCAGGGCAACTACACGGCCTTCCTCGAACACAAGGCCGCCCGGCTGGCCAACGCCGAGGCGGCCGAAGCCGCCCGCCAGAAGTTCCTCAAGCGCGAACTCGAATGGGTCCGCCGCGGCCCCCAGGCGCGCCGCACGAAGTCCGTGGACCGCATCGAGCGCTACCACGCGCTCGCCGCCCAGGCCGGACCGGAGCAGGAACTCGACGTGGACCTGATCATCCCGCCCGCGCCCAAGCTGGCGAACCGCGTCATCGAACTCAAGAAGGCCGGCGTGACGCTGCCGGACGGCCGCACGCTCTTCGCCGATCTAAATCTCAACCTCGAACCCGGCCAGCGTCTCGGCATCGTCGGGCGCAACGGCATGGGCAAAACGACCCTATTACGGGTAATGCTCGGCCTGCAGGCGCCCACGGGCGGCGAGGCGCTGCTCGGCACGCGCACGCAGGTCAACTACGTGGACCAGGGCCGCATCCTGCTCAACGACGACAAGACGGTCTGGGACGAGGTCGGCGAGGGCAGCGAGTGGGTCAAGCTCGGCGACGAGCAGATCAGCATCCGGGGCTACCTGACCCGGTTTTTGTTCACGGGCGAGCAGGTGAACTCGAAGATCGGCCTGCTCTCGGGCGGCGAACGCAGCCGTGTCATCCTGGCGAAAATCCTCAAGCGCGGCGGCAACGTCATCGTGCTCGACGAACCGACGAACGACCTGGACCTGGCGACGCTGCGCGTGCTGGAGGAAGCGCTGCTCGGCTTCGGCGGCGTGGTGGTGGCGGTGAGCCACGACCGGTATTTCTTGAACCGGGTGTGCACGTCGATCCTCGCCTTCGAGGGCAACGCGCACCTGTACTACGACGTGGGCAACTACGACGACTACGTCGCCAAGCGTGCCGCCCACGCCGCCGAGGCCGCCCGGTGGGAAGCCGAAGCCGCCAAACGCAAGTCGTCCGCCCCCTCTCCCGCCAAGCCTGCCGCCGCCGGACGCAAGCTGTCCTTCAAGGAAACGAAGGAACTGGAAACCATCGAAGGCGACATCCTCGCCGCCGACGAAAACGTCGCGCGCCTGGAAACGACCTTCGCCGCGCCCGACTTCTACGAGAAGCACGGCGACCGCTGGAAAGCACTCCAAGACGAACTGGACACCGCGCGCAAGGAGGCCGCCCGCCTTTACGCGCGCTGGGAGGAACTGGAAGCGTTACGCGCCGCTTCCTGAGTGCCTGGCGGGCTTTGCAGTGTTCTACCTTGCATCACTAAACTCTTTTTTCAGGTAGTAAACCGCGTATTCACCGCCCACGTCGTCTTTGCGCAAGAGTACACTTACCAGTTCCCAGCCGTCCTCGCCCGTTTCGTTCAATGCCCGTTCGTGTTTGCTCGGATCAACGCCGTAGATGCGCAGCATCTGGTATTTGAACTTTTTCATCGCTAGGAAAGGCAAGCTACGACCTCTGAGATGGGCCGTGGGACTTCACAGCTTCAAGCGTTGGTTCGTTCCAATCAGCATCGCACGGACCCACGAGCATGTATATCGTTATAAAAATCAAGATAAGATGCTCACTTTCAGCAAATTGCGTCCATATTAGAAGGCATGCTCAAACCAGCGTACGTCGATCCTTTGATCCCACTCCAAGAAAGCACCTCGGCAGAGCTAACCCGATTGTCTTCAAACATCACGACCCTGACCACCCTCATCGAAGACTCCGAGCATCGCGGGCTGCGACACCTTGCGGCGATGTTCACACGTTCGAGGAGGGGCAAGGTCGAGCAAGTGCGCGACTGCACCGCACGTTCCGAGTAGACGTTGATCCACCTCAAGTCTTGACCCGCTCGATCTTCGCGCCGAGTTCGGCGAGCTTGTCGTCGAGGTGCTCGTAGCCGCGGTCGATGTGGTAGACGCGGTTGATCTCGGTCACACCCTCAGCCTTCAGGCCCGCAAGCACGAGGGCCGCGGACGCGCGCAAATCGGACGCCATCACGGGAGCAGCGCTGAGTCTTTCGACGCCCTGGATGATCGCCGTGGAGCCCTCGATGCGGATGTCTGCACCCATGCGCTTCATCTCCGAGAGGTGCATGAAGCGTTGCGGGAAGATGTTCTCGGTCACCGTGCTGATGCCGCTCGTTGTCGCCAGGAGCGCGCACATCTGCGCCTGCATGTCGGTCGGGAAGCCGGGGTAGGGCTCGGTCGTCAGTTCGAGCGACTTCGCGCCGCCGTTGGGACGCACGGTCACGGTCATGGGCGTCGTGTCCACGTGAAAGCCCGCCACGCGCAGGCGTTCGGAGGTCGATTCCAGGTGTTCGGGCACGACGTTCTTCAACGTCACCCCCTGCCCGCAAATCGCCCCGGCCACCATGAAGGTCCCCGCCTCGATACGGTCAGGAATGACCTCGTGTTCTGCGCCGTGGAGTTCCTGCACGCCCTCGATGATGATCCGCCGCGTGCCCGCACCCTCGATGCGCGCGCCCATCGCGTTGAGGAAGTTCGCCAGGTCCACCACCTCCGGCTCGGCCGCCGCCGCTTCGATGACGGTTGTCCCCTCGGCGAGCACGGCGGCCATCATCACGTTGTCGGTGCCCAGCACCGTCGAGCCGAACTTACCGCGCAGAGACATGCTCGCGCCCTGCAACTCGGACGCGAACAAGCGCACGTCGCCGCCGACCACGCGTACCTTCGCCCCCAATGCCTCGAACCCGCGCAGGTGCAAGTCAATCGGCCGGTCGCCGATCACGCAGCCGCCGGGCAGCGCGCAGGTGGCCTCCTTCTCGCGGCCCAGGAGCGGCCCGAGCACGCAGACGGACGCACGCATCTTGCGCACGATCTCGTAGGGAGCGTGGGTTTTGATGTTCTCGGCCTTGATCGTCACCGTGCCGCTGGCGCGCTCGACCTCCGCTCCGAGCATGGAGAGGATTTGGAGCATGTAATTGATGTCGCTCAGGTCGGGGACGTGATGGATGATGCACTGTTCCTTCGTCAACAGCGTGGCGGCCAGGATCGGCAACGCCGAGTTCTTGGACCCGCTGATGCGCACGCTGCCCTGTAGGGTCGCGCCGCCGTGCACGAGAATTTTATCCATCGCCATAGTCGTCAAAGTATCGGTCAGACCCGTTCGGGACGGGCCGGCCATTAAAGCAGGGTTCACACCCAAACGCGAGGGGATAATTTGCGTACGGTTTTTCCTACGGCTTCACTGCAAAGGCGAACCGTTCGACCTCCTGGTAGTCGCGGGGAGTCTCGGCGTCCGCAAAGCCGGCGGCGGTGAGGAGTTCGCGCACGCGCGTGGCCTGGTCGTGGCCGATCTCCAGCGCGATCCGGCCGCCGGGGGCGAGGCGTTCGTGCGCCTGGGTGACGCAGCGGGCGATGATCTCCAACCCGTCCCGTCCGCCGTCGAGCGCCAGCATCGGATCGTGCTGCACCTCGCGCGACAGGCTGCCGATGTCGCCGGCGGGAACGTAGGGCAGGTTGGCGGCGACGAGGTCGAAGGGACCGGGGAGATTGGTCAGGAGATCGCCCTGACGGAACTCGACGCGCTCCGTCAACGCGAGGCGCGTGGCGTTGTCGCGGGCGAGGCCGAGCGCGTTGCCGGAGCGGTCGGTGGCCGCAACGCGGAAGGCGGGGCGCTCGGCGGCAAGGGTCAGGGCGATGATTCCGGAGCCCGTGCCCACGTCCACGCAGCGGGCTTCGTCGGGCAGCGGCAGCTTGAGGATGCGCTCGACGAGCAGCTCTGTTTCCGGCCGTGGGACGAGCGCCCGCCCATCGCAGGCGAATTCGCGCTTGTAGAATTCTACCGTGCCGAGCAGATGCTGGAGCGGCACACCCTGGGAGCGGCGTTTGACGAGGTCGCGCAGGGTATCGAGTTCCTTGGCTCCCAGCGGGCGATCGAAAACCATGTAGAGGTCCATCCGGCGCTTGATGCCGAGGACGTGGGCGAGGAGCAAATCGATGTTGAGCCGCGGGCTCTCGACGCCCTTGTCCGCGAAGTATTTGGCGGTGGATTCAAGAACTTCGAGGACGGTTTTCACGAGGGAGCGGCCAGCTTGGCCCAAGGGGCGAGCGGATGCAAAGGGGCTTTGTGGGCGTCCCTTGCATGAATCGTACTTTTTGGTCCGGATGGGAGAGAGGCTTTCCGATGAACACCAAGGCATTCCAGTCCGGCTACGTGACGGTGGAAGAATATCTCGCCAGCGAGGAACTGAGCGAGATCAAGCACGAGTATCTAGGCGGGGTGGTCTATGCCATGCCTGGTGCGAGTGAGCCGCATGCGATCATCAGATTCAATCTTTCCGGGATGCTCCATGCGCGCCTACGCGGCAAACGTTGCCGAGGTTTTGCGTCGGACATGAAGGTACTCCTTCATCCTCAACCCACCGGGAGGGCCTACTACCATTACCCGGACGCGATGATTGTCTGCGACCCGACGGACGCAGGCCACGACTGGCGCGAGCGACCGACGGCGCTGTTTGAGATCGCCTCGAAAAGTACCCGTCGGATCGACGAGCGAGAAAAACGTTTTGCCTACCTCCAGCTGGCCAGCCTGGATGCCTACGTGCGGATCGAACAAAATCATCCCGAGGTGATCTTGGAACACCGCACTTTGGAGGGCTGGCGGCTGGAGCGACTCGTCGGCTTGGAGGCCACGATCCAACCGACATCCATCGGCATCGAACTGCCGCTCGCAGACCTTTATGAGGGCGTACCATTCCCTCACGCCGAAAACGAAATGGGCGAGGAGTGATCCACACGTCCGCAGCTTTCGCGCGGGGCGTATCGGTTATTCCAACCAACCAACCCCATGAGCCAAGCCCTCGGATACGCTGCCCACCATTCCTTCACCAGCCTCAAGCCCATGACCTTCGAGCGCGGTGAGCCCGCCGCCAACGAGGTCGAGATCACGGTCCTGTTCTGCGGCGTCTGCCACTCGGACGTGCATCAGGTCAAGAACGAGTGGGGCAACACGGTCTACCCCTGCATGCCGGGACACGAGATCGTGGGCCGAGTCACCAAGGCCGGCGCGAGCGTCACCCGCCACGCGGTCGGTGATCTCGTCGGGGTCGGCTGCATGGTGGACTCCTGCCGCGAGTGCGAGGCGTGTAAATCTGGCGAGGAAAACTACTGCGAAGGGCCCAACAGTTGGCTCGCCACCTACAACGGCCCGATGATGCCTGCTGCCCAGGCCGACACGGGCACGAACATGTACGGGCGTGATAATACCTACGGCGGCTATTCCAGCCACATCGTCGTGCCCGAGGACTTTGTGTTGAAGATCCCCGCCGGCCTCGCGCCCGAGAAGGCTGCGCCGATCTTGTGCGCGGGCATTACAACGTACTCGCCGCTGCGGCACTGGGGCGTCAAGGCCGGCGACAAGGTAGGGATCATCGGCTTTGGCGGCCTGGGCGACATGGCCGTCAAGATCGCCCGCGCGATGGGTGCGGACGTGACCGTCTTCACCCACACGAAGGAGAAGCTCGCTGAGGCCGCCAAGCTCGGTGCGGCCGGCGTGTTAGAAAGCGACAAAGACACGCTCAAGGGCCTGAAGAGGTCCTTTGACTTCCTGCTCGACACGATCCCGCAGAAGCACGACATCGACCCGTTCGTGAACCTGCTCAAGCGCGACAAAACCCTCGCCATCGTCGGCGCGCTGGAGCCGATGAAGCCGGTCAACAACCAGGAGCGCGCCATGCACCGCACGAGCGTGGCGGGTTCGGTCATCGGTGGCATCAAGGAAACGCAGGAGGTGCTCGACTTCTGCGCGGAGCACGGCGTGGCACCCGACATCCAGGTCATCCCGATCCAGGACATCAACGACGCGTACAAGAACGTCATCGACGGCGACGTGCGCTTCCGCTACGTCATCGACATGGCCTCACTCGCCAAGGACCGCGAGGAGGCTTAGGCTTTCTCCTATGCAAAGAGCGTTCCGACGGTTGGCGTGGTGTCTGGTGCTGGGTTGGTTGGCGTGCGTGCCGACGGTGCGCGCGCAGAGCCAAGGGGAGATGAACAAGGAAGCCGAACATGACTTCGAGGCTGCCGACACCGAGTTGAACAAGGTCTACAAGGATCTCTCCACCAAGATGCAGGGTCCAGACCTCGAAGAACTCCGGGCGGCGCAGCGGCTGTGGGTGCAGTTCCGCGACGCGGAGGCGAAGTACGAGGCGGACGTGGACGCGCGGGGTGGTTCACTGTACCCGCAGCTTTACAACGCTACCCGCACGGCGCTGACCAAGGCGCGCACGACGCAGCTTCACGGCCTCCTCAAGGGCGGCGGTTGATCTGCCCGCCGCGCCGTTGGCGCTGCGGAAGACTCACACCGCCTGTGTCGCCTCCGCCAGTCGCTCCTCCATGTCCTGCGTTTGCAGGGAGGTGATCATCTCGTTGATGTCGCCTTCCACGAAGCGGTCCAGGTTGTAGAGCGTCAGGTTGATGCGGTGGTCGGTGACACGGTTTTGCGCGTAGTTGTACGTGCGGATTTTCTCTTCCCGACCGCCGCTGCCAATCTGGCTCTTGCGGTGGGCGCTGTACTTGGCTTCTTCTTCCGCTTGTTTGCGTTCGAGCAGACGGGAACGCAGGATACTGAGCGCCTTTTCCTTGTTCTTGATTTGGCTGCGTCCGTCCTGACAGCGCACGATGGTGCCGGTCGGGATGTGCATCACCTGCACGGCGCTGTCGGTCGTGTTGACCCCCTGTCCGCCCGGGCCACCCGCGCGGCAGACCTCGATGCGGAGTTCGTCGGGCTTGAGTTCCAGATCGACCTCTTCCGCCTCCGGCAGCACCGCGACCGTCGCCGTGGAAGTGTGGATGCGTCCTTGCGCCTCCGTCGCTGGCACGCGCTGGACCCGGTGCACACCGCTCTCGTAGCGCAGCCGCCGGAACACCGCCTCGCCCGACACGCGGAAGACCACTTCCTTCAACCCGCCCAACTCCGACGCGCTAGAATCCATCGGCTCGATCTTCAGGCCCGCCGCGTCGATGTAGCGGGTGTACATCCGGTACAGGTCGGCGGCGAAGAGTGCGGCCTCGCTGCCGCCAGTGCCGGCACGGATTTCTACGATGGCGTCGCGGTCCTCGTTGGGGTCGGGCGGCAACAGGGCGAGTTGGATCGTACGATCCAAGCGGGCCAGTTCGGCGTCGAGAACCGGGAGTTCCTCTGAGGCCATCGCGGCGAGTTCGGCGTCGGCATCACTTTTGGCGAGTTCGGCGTTCTCGGCCCGCTGGTCGGCGGCCTTCTTGCGCGCGTCCCAGGATTCCAAAAGCGTCTTGATCTGCGCGTGCTCGCGCATGGCGGCGCGGGCGCGGGTGGGCTGGTTGAAGATCGCAGGGTCGGCGATGGCGTTATCCAATTCGCGGAAACGCTCGGCCTTGCGGGCGATGATCGGTTGGAGGTCCATCGGTTGGGGGACGGGAAGAAGGTGTGGGCAAAACAAAACGGTGGGAGCGCGGTCAAGGCGCTCCCACCGTTGGCGAAAATCAGGCTGGAAAGACTAACCGCGCTTGCGGGCGAGCGAGCCCGCGTTGCCGAAGCGGCGCGAGAACTTCTCGATGCGTCCGGCCGTGTCGATGAACTTCTGTTCGCCCGTGAAGAACGGGTGGCACGCCGCGCAGATGCCGATTTGGAGGTCCTTGCGGGTGGAGCGGGTGTGATAAACCTTGCCGCAGGCGCAGGAGATCGTGGTCGGGTTGTAGTTGGGATGGATGTTTTCTTGCATGGGAACACCCGCGGCAGGGGGAGTGGGAACCCTGTATTGCGAGGAACACGAACTTACCACGGCCCACTGGCCGCCGCAAGCGGCACGCTGCCCGCCAGTTTCCTTTTAGGCTTCTCCTATTCTGTCGGTGACCTCTAGGATGGGTGTTGGCCTGCGTCTTGCCCGAGGGTGCGCCCGGTTTCTTGACGTAGATCACTGGCTGATCTCCCCCCTTTTTTTCGCACCCTCGTCGCGCATGCACCTGACACCCTTCCTCAACAAAAGTCCTCTGTTGCTCTGCTGCCTCGTCCTCGGGCTGACCCGGGCCGACGCGCAGACCATCGGCGGCACCCAGATCATCGGCTACAACAACAGCAACGATCTGGCCGCCATCACGGACCAGACGAACTCGCCCTACACCACGTTCATCGACGGATTCCTAATGCCCACCGGGTCCTCCTCGGTCACGGACCCGGCACTCGTCTTTGACACTTTGGGCAGTTCGACCCTGGACAGTAACCGGGTTGCCGCCTTCAACTCCGTGGAGAACGCGGGCAAGAACGTGCTGCTCTCCTTCGGCGGCGAGGGGGCAGACAGCTACTACGCGGCCTTCGGGAACGGCGGCACCTACAACGGGTCGGCCTACACGGCCGCCCAGGCCACGCAAACGCTCGCCAACGTCCTGACCGCCTACGTCACCGGTGCGTCGAGCTACACCAACGCGGTCACCGGTGCGACGGTGCCGATCAGCACCTACAACAGCAGCGGCGGCGCGTTCCGGGGCTTCAGCGGGATCGACCTGGACTTCGAGGACACCCAGTCCCTCCTGAGCACCGGCACCTACGACGGGGTGCAATTCATCTCGCAACTCACCATCGACCTGCGCAACAACCTGGGTAGCACCTATCTGATCACCCAGGCCCCGCAGACGCCTTACCTTGATCCCGCCTACACGCAGGGGGCCTCGCCACAGTATCCCAACGGGGCCTACCAGGCGGTTCTCGCCAACGGCTACAACACCGCCAACGCTACCGCCTCCGCCGCGGGGAAGGCGACCAGTTGGCTCAACGTGCAGTTTTACAACAACCCCGCCGACGACGGGGGCGGCACGGTCAGCGGCATCGTCCAAGCGTTCGGGCGGCTCGTCACTGCCAACCCGGGCATCTCCGCCGACAAGTTCGTGCTGACCTTGCCGATTGCCCAGAAGAACGCGAACGACAACTATTTCAGCAGCGCCCAGATCACCGAGATCGTCAGCGAGATCAACGCTTGGCTCAAAGCCCGGGGCGACGGCAGCATTGCGGGGGTGGCCGGTTTCGAACTATACAACTCTGACCTCACGCAGGACCAAATGGACGCGGCCAACCTCGCCTTCGCCAACGCCATCGTGGCCGCCGTGCCCGGGCCTTCCACCTGGGCGCTCGTGGTGGGCGGCGTCTGCCTGCTAGGATGGACGCTGTGCCGACGCCGCGCCTCGGGCGCGAGCCTGTAAACGCATCCGCACGCCGTGGCGCGGACGCAACGTCACCGCCGCTAACGGCTGCGGCGCAGGCTGCCGCTCATCCGGCACGAACCGCCACCGCCGCGCCAGCCCAGCGAGCAGCAGCGTTCCTTCCATCCAAGCGAATGCCTCTCCCGCGCACGAGCGCGGCCCGCCGCCGAACGGGAAGTACGCGTGCCGCGGCCGTTCGCCCCCCTGCCCCGCCTCCCAACGCTCCGGCCGGAACTGCTCCGGCTCCGGGAACCACGCCGGGTCACGGTGCGTCGCATACGGGGATAAGAGGCACATCGTCCCACGCGGCACGTGCCAGCCGGCGATCTCCGTGGGTTCCATGGCTTCGCGCGCCAGCAGCCACGCCGGTGGGTAGAGCCGCATCGTCTCGGTGAACACCTGCCGCGTGTAGACCAAGCGCGGGAGATCGGAAAACTCGGGCAGCCGGCCGTCGGGAAGCACGGAATCAAGTTCGGCGTGCAGGCGGGCTTCGACCGGCGGGTTTTGTCCGAGCAGGTGCAGCGTCCAGGCCAGCGCACCGGCGGTGGTCTCGTGACCGGCGAGCAGGATCGTCATGGTCTCGTCGCGCACCTGCCGGTCGCTCATGCCGGGAGCGCCCGTTTCTTCGTCGCGGGCGAGGAGCAGCATGGAAAGCAGGTCGCCCCGGTCGGTGTCGCCATCGGTGTGGCGGCGTTCGGCGACGATCCCAGCCACGACGGCGTCGAGCTTGGCGCGCTGGCGGCGGTAGGTGCGCATCGCCGGGGAGCCGGGCCATTGTTGCCAGGGAGAGCGCGTCACCTCGATCAGGCGGGCCAGGGTGTTCAGTGCGCCGCGCACCGTCGGCACGGCATCGCCCAGGTCCGCGCCGAAGAGCGCGCGGGCGACGATGACGAGTGTCAGTTCGCTGAGTTCGGCCGCGGCGTCAAGCGTCGCGCCGTCGGTCCAGCGGGCGGTGTGCGCCGCCATGGCATCGGTCATGGTCCGCGCGTAGCCGGCGAGCCGTTCGCGGTGGAACGCCGGCACCACCAGCCGCCGCTGACGATCGTGGAACGCGTCCTCGCTGGTCAACAGCCCGTTGCCCACGATGCCCACGAGTTGCGCCCACACCCGACGGATCAAAAATCCCTTGTGCATGACCGGTGCCCGGGTCACGAGGGTCTCCCGCACACCTTCCGGGCCTGTGAACAGGTAATACCTGCGTCCCAGCAGCCGGAACGACGCCGCCGGTCCGTGCTCGCGCGCCAACCGCAGGAAGAACCCCGGCGGGTCCGCGCGCAGGGCAAACAAGTTCTGCCAAGGCGACCGCCAACCAATCGGTCCAGGAGGGTGAGGCATCTGAGGCAAGGCAGAAGGAATATATTCCCTTTCTCCCCGGCGTCCCGAACGGCATTTGCCCTGCTGCAACAACGGGGCGAATGCTCTAAATGCCGCGCCTTCTCATCCTCCTTGCGCTCACCTGCTTCTGGCTTGCCGCCGGTTCCGCGCACGCTCAAACGAAGACGGACGACACGAACCGGACCAAGGCGCTCGCACGGGCCAAGGCCGAGAACAAGCGGGTGCTGCTCGACTTCGCCGGGGAGAAATGGTGCCCCTTCAGCAAGCGCATGGAGGCGGACGTGCTGACGACACCGGAGTTTCACCAATACGCCGACGCTCATCTAATCGTCGTCAAAATCGAGTGTCCGAACCCCCAGCACGCTTCGGCCGCATCCATCGATAAATTCTACGGTTCCCAGGCACGCTACCCGCTCGGGATGATCCCGACTTGCGTCGTGCTCGACGGTGACGGGAAAACGCTGGGCACACTCGCTGGCTACCAGGACGGTGGGCCGGAGGCGCTCATCCGACAGCTCGAAAAGTTGTAGGCGAGCGCGGGTCGCCAACACGCCATTTGGCCTGCGAACAGCTTGGGCTATACTTCCGCTGTCTATGCAAACGATGCACGCCCTGGTCAAACGCCGTTCCGAACCTGGTCTCTGGCTCGAAGAGGTGCCGATGCCCGAGATCGGGATCGACGACGTGCTCATTCGCGTGCTCAAGAACTCGATCTGCGGCACGGACGTACACATCTACAACTGGGACGCCTGGGCCGCGAAGACCATCCCCGTACCGATGGTCACCGGCCACGAGTTCGTCGGGCGCATCGAGGCCGTGGGCAGCCACGTGCATGACTTCTATCCGGGTGAGATCGTCTCGGGCGAAGGCCACATCGTTTGCGGGCATTGCCGCAACTGCCTGGCCGGCCGCCGTCACCTCTGCCCGTACACGAAGGGCGTGGGCGTCAACCGGCCCGGGGCGTTCGCGCAGTACGTCGCCATCCCGCAGCAGAACGTCTGGCACTGCGACCCGAACATCCCGCTCGACGTGCTCTCGTGCTTCGACCCGTTGGGCAACGCGGTCCACACGGCGCTCTCGTTCGACGTGCTCGGCGAGGACGTGCTTATCACGGGCGCGGGTCCCATCGGCTGCATGGCCGCGGCCGTCGCGCGGCACGCCGGGGCGCGCTACGTGGTCGTCACCGACGTGAACCCTTACCGGCTCGACCTCGCCCTGAAGCTCGGCGCGACACACGCGGTGGACGTGAGCAAGGAAACACTCCCTGACCTGCAAAAGCGCCTCGGCATGAAGGAAGGCTTCGACGTGGGCCTGGAGATGAGCGGCAACGCGCGCGCCTTCAAGGACATGATCGCCAACATGTGCCACGGCGGCAAGATTGCGCTGCTGGGCATCGGCATCCACGGCGAGGCCGGGGCGATTGACTGGGACACGGTGGTTTTCAACAGTCTCACCATCAAGGGCATCTACGGCCGCGAGATGTACGAGACGTGGTACAAGATGACCGCGATGATCCAGAGCGGGCTGGACATCTCGCCGGTCATCACGCACCGCTTTCCTTACCAGCAGTACCAGGAAGGCTTCGAGCTGATGCGCTCGGGCAAGAGCGGCAAGATCGTCCTGGACTGGCAGGATGCCGCGTGAAGATTGTCCTTCCAGGCGGCAGCGGACAGGTCGGCACGTTGCTGGCGCGGGCGTTCCACCGCGACGGCCACGAGGTGATCGTGCTCAGCCGCCGTATGACCCACCTCGGGGAGTCTCCGCCTTGGAAGGTGGCGATGTGGGATGCCCGCAGTGCCGGCCCGTGGGAGAGTGAACTTGAAAACGCTGACGCCGTCATCAACCTCGCCGGCCGCAGCGTCAACTGCCGCTACAACGCGCACAACCGCCGCGTCATCAAAGAATCTCGCACCGTCTCCGCGCGCCTCGTCGGCGAGGCCATCGGTCGTCGCCAACGCCCGCCGCGCGTCTGGCTCCAGGCGAGCACGGCGACGATCTACGCCCACCGCTACGACGCGCCCAACGACGAGGCGACCGGCATTCTCGGCGGCGATGAACCCGGCGCACCGGACACCTGGAACTTCTCCATCGACGTGGCGAAATCCTGGGAACAGGCCGCCGAAAGCGTCCCCCTGCCCGCCGGCACACGCCGTGTGTTGATGCGCTCAGCCATCACCATGAACGCCGATCCGGGTAGCGCCTTCGCCGTGCTGCTCGGCCTCGTGCGCGTGGGCCTCGGCGGCACGGAGGGAGACGGGCGGCAGTTCGTCTCGTGGATTCACGAGGAAGATTTCGTGCGCGCGGTGTACTGGCTCATCGAGCGTCCCGAACTCGACGGCCCCGTTAACCTCGCCGCCCCGCATCCCTTGCCCAACAAAGAGTTCCTGCGCGACCTGCGCCGTGCGTGGGGGATGCCGGTCGGACTGCCGGCCATGCAGTGGATGTTGGGAATCGGCGCGTTCTTCCTGCGCACGGAAACCGAACTCATCCTCAAGAGCCGCCGCGTGGTGCCGACCCGTCTGTCGGAGTCGGGCTTCACGTTCAGCTTCCCTCACTGGCCAGAAGCGGCGCGTGACCTCTGCCGCCGCTGGCGCGAACGCCGGTGATCACGGTTCGCCACGAGGTTCGTATCCGCGCGCCGGCCGAGCGTTGTTTCGACCTGGCGCGCAGCGTGGACCTGCACGTCGATTCTGCCACGGCCATCGCCGCCCGGGCGGTCGGCGGGAAGACGCACGGCCTCTCCGGCTCGGGTGACGAGACGAAGTGGTCGGCGCGGTTTTGCGGGGTACGTTTTGCGATGACGACGCGCGTCGAAGATTTCGCGACGCCGACGGGTTTCGGCGACCGACTCACGCGCGGGTTGCTGCGGCGTTTCGAGCACGCGTACCGTTTCAAGGCGCAACCGGATGGCGGTTGCACGATGTCGGATGAACTGACCATCGAGGCACCCTTTGGTCCGCTCGGCCGGTTGGCGGAACGCTTCTATCTGTCGCGCCGGATGCTCACCCTCGTGCGGCGGCGCTTAGAATACATCCGGCGTGTCGCGGAAGGTGGCGATTGGCAATGTTACCTTGTCCCAAGGTAGGATTGCGATTTGCTCACTCCAGCGCCGCCGCCGCACGGTTGTGCCCTTCGAGTTCGAGCACCATGCGGTGGATGTGCCGGTATTCTTGGTGACGGCGCAACCGGCGCAAACTCTCTTCCGGGTCGCCCCAGCGCAGAATCTCGATCTCCTCCCGCCGCACGCCCCAAGCGTTCATCGCGCCGCGCGTGGGTTGGTAGAGATCAATCGTGTTGCGCCCGGCCAGCGCCCAGCCGTAATCGTCCACCTCGTACACCTGCCCCGTCGAGGCCAAGCGAAACACCGTGCCCGCCGGCCAGCGCGACCAGTCCGCCGCCGCGCTGCCGACACCGACCGTCGGGATCACCGGCGCGGGCGGTGCGACCACCATCGACACCGGACGCAGGGAACCCGGCGCCTGGAAGCCGCCTTCGCCCGCATCGTCGCGCCGCAAGTCTGCGGCTACCACGGCCACCGGGATCGTCCCGGGCAACGCCGCGGCGTGAAGCGTGCCGCCGAGCGCGTTGCGGTTGCCGTACTCGACGTGGTCGGCTTCCGTGTGCGTGTAGGCCGTCGTGCGCACGCTCTGCGCACGCGTGTGCGCCATCGGGGTCTCGTACGGTGGCAAAGGGTGCGACGTGCCGCAACCCGCCAGCGCTATCATCACCAGCAGCAGACACGGCAAAAGGCGGGCCATGAACCGCGGATGCTAGCGGGTGCCCGGTGCGTTGGCGAGCGCGTTTTACAGGCCGCGGACCGTCGCATACCAAATCCAAGCCGCCACGATCACCACGAAATAGCTCAGCCCGGTGGCAACGACGAACTGCGAACGGCGCAACTCGGGCACCCGGCGGCCGATGGTCAGCAGCGTGTAAAAGATGCCCAGCTTGCCCAACGGCATCCCGAGTTCCCGCGCGTGCATGACGATCTCCATCGCATGCCACCCGAACCACGGCACGGGTAGAAATAGTCCGGCGACAACGCACCCAACCACGGCCGGCGTCGGCAGTCCGCACAGCGTCGGACCAAAGGCACGCACCCAGAAGTCAGGCTCGCGGAAAACGGAAAACAGCAGCGCGCCAAGCATAGCCACGCTGAAGATTACCGTGGCCTTCGCACGCGGGGACATCTCAACTCCGCCGCCACTTGTGCCACGAGTAGAGCCGACTCTTGAAGTATTCCTTCGGCGTCTCGCCGCGCACCGGTTTGTACCAGTACCGCAGCCGGCGTTTGGGCAGCGAAGGCTCGTAACCCAGTGGCTCCATCAGATCGCGGCAATGCCACTCCACCCAGCCAATCTCATTCTCGGTGAGAAACTTGCGCCAGCGTTCGGCCGGCTCCGTGCTGACCTTGGTGAATCCCTGCTCCGTCGCCGAGTTGCCCGCCCACGGCAGCCCGATCTTCGTCGGCCGCAGCGTCACTTCGTCGTACGGGATGTCCAGGAACGCACACACCCGCCGCATGCTTGTCTCGGGGTCGCGCAGCGTGCGCCGGAACCCCACTACCAGCATCCGGTCCTCGCCGAGCACACCGGTCGGGTCGCGGCGTTGTTGCAGGGCCAGCCGCGCCGCCGTGCGCCAGTGCTTGATACACAGGTAGACCGAGAACCGCCGCAGCTTGCGGGTGCGTTCGAGCAAAATCTGTGCGGCGAGGAGCGCCCGCGGGTCACGTAGGGTGAGCAGCAGTTTCGCGTGAGGAAATTTTCCCAGGATCGTGTCGAGATGGTCGCGGTTGGCAGGCGTTTTTTCCACCCAACGCACCACCGAGCCGTGGTCCCGCCCGACGGTCGCCGCGTAGCTCTCGAACAGGAGCACGAGCAGGTCGCGGTTGGCGTTGGCAGGATCGAACGCCGACGCCTCGAAGCGCCGCCGCAGCCCCGCCGTGTCGAACTCCGGGTACACCCGCTTGCTCCACTTGCACGCCCCGCCGAAGAGCACGTTGGCGA
>CAXTQD010000036.1:22491-24126 GCA_964246175.1 uncultured Chthoniobacterales bacterium
CCGTCGGGAAGTACGCCGTCTCCTCCGGCAGCACGAGCAGGTCGCGGTGGCCGTCGAGCAGGGAGACGAGCAGCGTCGTGCCCGACTTGGCCGGCCCGGCGACGAAACACGCCCGCTGTGCGAACGGCAGCGGCGGGGCGGTGGTGGATGGTTGGCCTTCCATGGGGAACGTGGCGCGCAGACTACACGAGACCAACTCCTTTTGCCAAGCGCCGCGACCGGCGGCACGCACATTCACCGGAACAGGTGTAGAGTGCGCCCTGCCCTCATGCCCGAACCTTCCGCCCCTCCCGCTGCCGCTGGCGACCTCATCGTCGGCATTGATCTCGGCACGACCAACTCACTCGTCGGCGCGATGGACGCCGGTTTCCCGGTCCTGTTCGCCGACGCCGAAGGTCAGCGGCTGACGCCCTCGGTCGTCTATTTCCCCGAGGATGGAAGCGCGCCGGTCGTCGGACGCGAGACGGCAGTGCAACGGACCGCGGAACCCGCGCGCACGGTGGCGTCCGTCAAGCGGCTGATCGGTGCGCGTGTCGGCGAGGTGGACGCGTCGGAGTTGCCCTACGCCGTGGGTGGCGCGCCGGGCAGCCCGGTGCGGCTGCGCATCGACGGGTGCGAACGGTCCCCGGAGGAAGTTTCCGCGTTGATCCTGGCCAAGCTCAAGGCCGATGCCGAACGCTCGCTCGGCGTGCCCGTCGGCCGCGCTGTTATCACCGTGCCGGCGTACTTCAACGACGCCCAGCGCCAGGCCACCAAGGCCGCCGGCGAGCGGGCCGGCTTCCACGTCGAACGCATCCTCAACGAACCCACCGCCGCCGCGCTCGCCTACGGGCTGGACCGCCTCGGCGACCGCGCGAAGATCGCCGTCTACGACCTCGGCGGCGGCACGTTTGACATCTCCGTGCTCGAACTCGCCGCTGGCGTCTTCCAGGTACTCTCCACCAACGGCAACACCCGCCTCGGCGGCGACGACATCGACCGCGCGTTGACCGGACTGATCGCCGCCCGGGCCGACGTGGAGCCCGCTGATCTTCCCGGAGTCATCCCGTTGCTCCTCCCGATGGCCCGCGACGCCAAGGCGCGGCTTTCCGCGCAGGAGGAAACGGTCGTCAACGTACCGTGCGGGTCCTTCCGAATCACCCGGGCCGAACTCGAAGGCATCGCCCGCCCCGTCGTGGAACGCACCCGTGCCCACTGCCTACGCGCGCTCGCCGACGCGCGGCTCTCCCCGGGTGAACTCGACGCGGTCATCCTCGTCGGCGGAGCCACGCGGATGCCGCTCGTGCGCGCGCTGGTGGCGGAGGTTTTCGGCCGCGAGCCCGACGCCTCACAAAACCCTGACGAGGCTGTCGCCCTCGGTGCGACGATCCAGGCGGGGGTCCTCGCCGGCAGCGTGCGCGACGTGGTGCTCCTGGACGTGACGCCGCTCTCACTCGGCATCGAGACCTTCGGCGGCCTGGCGAACGTCATCATCCCGCGCAACACCACCATCCCGACCAAAGCGGGCGAGATGTTCACCAACCCCGTCGCCGGTCAGCGCGCCATGGGCATCCACGTCATCCAGGGCGAGCGGGAACGCGCCGCCGACAACTGGACCCTGGGCCGTTTCGACCTCGATTTTGTCCCCGGGCCACG
>CAXTQD010000037.1:0-6591 GCA_964246175.1 uncultured Chthoniobacterales bacterium
GGTTCCTCCATCACCTCCAACTTCATCGGATCGTCCGTCGGAGAGTTCGATGGGGCGGGGGGCTGCAAGGCGACGCCCAACCCAAACAGCGCCAGCGCGATCCCGTGCAAGAGCACCGAACCACCAACCGCGAGGACAACTTTTTCTCGCTCGGACCGCATCGGGTGCGTAATCTACTCCATGTTCGGCTTCGGTGGAAGCTCTTCCCCGGCGGGCGGCTCGGGCGCTTCGGGCGAGGTCGACGCCGACCGCAACGCGCCGTCTTCCATGATGGCCACGGTGGTCAGCCAAGATTCCTGCGCGCACCAGACCACATCCTCACCGAAGCCGATATCCACCAGCCTCTGGCCGTTGACGGAACAGGCCAGCGCCCCCGCCAGGTCGCGGCGGTGGCTGGCATAGAGCGCCATCATGGCGGCCGTGGCGTCGTCGCACGCCGGGTTGTAGGACGCCCCCAACCGCAACGCCAACCCTCCGGCCGCGAGCCCGTCCTCCAGGGCAAAGTCTGTCCCGGTGCCCGCACAAACCAGGAGCACCCGGCCCAGCTCGTGCCGACGCAGCCAGCCTGCCGTGGCTTCGAGGTTGGCCAACGCCGCGGCGAGGACCGTGTCTGCCGTCGAGCAGGCCCGGAGAGCGACTGTGCCGTTGGTCGTGGTGGTAATAATATCGCGCCCGCTGACCCGCTCGGCGGTGTACTCGCGCGGGGAGTTGCCGAGGTCGAAGCCGTCGAGCCGCACGCCGCCCCGTTCACCGCCGAGGAGCGCGTCCGGCAGGCGTTTGTCGCGCGTGGCCAGAGCCTTGGCGGGCGTCAACACCGGCCACACGGCCCGCGCGCCGTTGGTCAACCCCGCCAGGATCGTCGAGGTGGCACGCAGCACGTCGAAGACGATACACGTCGTCTCACCCAATTCCTCCGGCCGCAAGGCGGCGATCTCCGCCGGCGTCAGGATTGTGCGGACTTCCATCGGACGGGCCGGGTTAGTGGGGCGGCGCGTCGAGGTTCTGCAGCACACGCACGAGCACTTGCGCAGAGTTCGCCGCCGCGGCTTTGAGAAATCGCTCCATGTCGTTCGCGCCCGCCTGGCCGCCGGCGAGGTCGCTCAGGCCGCGCACGATGAGGCAGGGAGTGTTGTTCTGCCAACACACCTGCGCCACGGCCGCCGACTCCATGTCCACGCACTGCGCCTTCCACACGCGAAAAATCCAGCGGCGGTACTCGGCGTTGTCGCAGAACACGCTGCCCGACACCCCCTCGCCGCCGAAGACGACTTTGTATGCCCCTTCTGCTCCCGCAGTCGCGCGTTGGGCGGCAGCCAGAAGTTTGTCGTCGGCACGGAACTCGGAGACTTCTTCCCAGTCGCTCATCCCTTCGCGCTTGACGGTGACATCCTCGGGGAAAATCATGCCGAAGTTCAGGTACTTCTGCTTGAAGAATGCCGGCAGCGCGAACTGTCCTGGACTGGTCTCGTTGACGTAGAACGCCTCCGAGTGGTAGTGCCACCGCGTCGGCACAACCACATCGCCCGGGTGCAGGTCGGGGTCAATCCCACCCGCAATCCCGGTGAAGAACACCGCCGCTGGGTGAAAATGATCCACCGCCAACTGGGTGTTCATCGCCGCGTTGACCAGGCTCATGCCCGTCAGGAAGAACACGAAACGCCGGTTGCCGATCTGCGCGGTTTTGAATTCGACCCCGTTGATGCCCGTCCGTTCGAGCTTGGACGCATCCGGCACCATCATTGCCTCAATCGCCTCTAACTCCGGGCCAAACGCCGACTCTACCAGTACACACTCCGATCCGCTGTCCCGCGCGGGCGACGGGTTCTGGGCCAACAAAGCCCCGGGCAGCAGGAAAACGAGAACGCAGAGAAACAACTTCATCGACACAGGGTTTGCTCCTCAACCGGGATTGATGACCACCAGCACGTGCGTCTGGCTGCGCAGGACCGAAAGCAGGATCGGAGCGTCGCCCATCATCTCGTCGGCGTGAGCGGCGTAGTCGAGCAAGGTGGCCACCTCCTTGCGGTTGATCCCATCGATGATGTCGCCGGGCCGCAGCTTGTCGGCGACCGGGCTGGCGGCATCCACCGTCTCGACGAGCACGCCCGCGGTGTCCTTCGGTAATCCGCGACGGGTGAGCACGGCGGGCGTCAGTTCGGAGATCGACACGCCCCCCAACGCCCCGCCGGTGTCAATCGGCCCGACGGAGCTAGTGCTTGGGTCAGGGCCGCCGGGAGCGTACGAGATTTGCGCGTTGGGCGGCGGGCGCTCGGTGATTTGCGCCTGCACGCTCAGCCCTTTGCCGTCACGCAGGAAGTCAACGGTCGCGACCGCGTTGACCCCGGCTTCGTCCACGCCGCGGCGCAGATCGTTGATGTCGGCCACCGTCTTGCCGTTGAACCGCTGGATCAGGTCGCCGGGATGAATGTCGGCCTTCTCCGCGGGCGAACCGGCCCGCACGCGGTCCACGAGCACCCCCTTTTGGTCGGTCAAGCCGCGCTGCTTGGCGGCCTGCGCGGTCAGCGGGAGTTGCTCGATGCCGAGGTAACCGTGAACCACCCGGCCCGTGGCGAGGATGCTCTCCATCGAGTGCCGCACCGTCGCCGCCGGGATGGCGAAGCCCACGCCCTGCGAACGCCCCGTCTCGGTGTAAATCTTCTCGTTGATGCCGACCAGCTCACCCCGCACGTTGACCAACGGCCCGCCCGAGTTGCCCGGGTTGATGGCGGCATCGGTCTGGAGGAGTGCCGTGCTCGTCGTGCTCTCGCTGGCCGTGCGGCCCTTGGCGCTGATGATGCCCTGGGTCACGCTCTCTTCCAAACCGTAGGGGTTGCCCACGGCCATGACGGTCTCGCCGACCTCGACCGCGTCGCTGTTGCCGAAGGGCAGCGGCTGCAAATCGTCGGCGGTAATTTTGAGGACGGCGATGTCCGTGTCCGGATCGATGCCGATGAGAGTGGCGGGTAGGAGGCGGCCGTCGCTGAGTTCGACCTCCACGGAGTCCATCTCCTCGATGACGTGGTTGTTGGTGACGATGTGTCCTTCTTTGCTGACGATGGCTCCGCTGCCTTGCGCACCCTCGGTCTGCGAACCCGGTGCGGGCATGGGCACGCCGCGGTGGAAGAAGCGGAAAAGCGGATCGTCGTTCTGCGGGGCGCGACGGGCGGTGCGAGTCGTGTGGATGCTGACCACCGACGGCACCACGGCCTTGGTCAGGAGCACGCGCTGCTGGCTCATGGCTGCCAGGACGTTCACGTCGCTTGGATTGATGTAGGGACCAGCCGCAACGGTGTACCTCTCCGGTTGCCAGCCCGCCTGGCCGCGGCCGACCATCTCGAGCAGCGAGCGCCGCAGGTCGAAACGCCCGTGGCTGTAGCGCGGATTCTTCCACACCCACAACGCCGCCACGGCCACGCACAGCAACAGCACGAAGAGCAGGAAGCTGAAGAAGCGTTTCATCGGGCGGAGGCTATGATCGTGCGAGCGGCGGATTATTCAACTGACCTGCGCGAGCGCGCCCTTGCGGCTCTCGGTGAGATACGCTCGAAACCGCTGGTTGTCCGCACGCCGCAGCCCGGGATCGGATTCGAAGAGATCGCGCGCGGCGGTTCTAGCCGTGCGCATCCATTCAGCGTCGCCCACGAGGTCGCCCAATTTGAGCGGGGGCAGGCCGCTCTGGGCGGTGCCGAGGATGTCGCCCGCGCCGCGCAGCCGCAGGTCGGCCTCGGCGATGACGAAGCCGTCGGCGCTTTCCTCCAGGGTGCGCAGTTTTTCGACCGCTCCCAGGCCCGCTTTGGGGTCCACCATCAGCAAGCAATAGCTCTTGTGTTCGCCGCGGCCGACCCGACCCCGGAGCTGGTGAAGCTGCGCCAGTCCGAAGCGCTCGGCGTTCTCGATGAGCATCAGGTTGGCGTTTTTCACGTCGATGCCGACCTCGATGACCGTCGTGGAAACCAGCGCGTGGACCTCGCCGTCGCGGAACGCCCGCATGACGGCGTCCTTTTCCTCCGGCCGCATCCGGCCGTGGAGCAGTTCGACGCGGAAGCCCGGCAGCACGCCGCGCCAATGCTCGAAAGCCGCCGTGGCCGCCTTGGCGTCGAGCTTGTCGCTCTCGTCGATGAGCGGATAGACGAGGTAGGCCTGCCGGCCGTCGGTGAGGTGCTTGCGGATGAAGTCGCCCGCCTCGCGCAGCTTGTCGTTCGAGCGCACGGCCGTGACGATCTTGCCCCGGCCGGCGGGGAGTTCGTCCAGGACCGAAACGTCCAGGTCGCCGTACACCGTGATCGCCAGGGTGCGCGGGATGGGCGTGGCCGTCATGACGAGCACGTCTGGGGCGACCTTGCGGCCCTTGGAGAGCGCGGCGCGCTGGAGCACGCCGAACTTGTGCTGTTCGTCGATGACCACCAGCCCCAGGCGCGGCGGCGGGTTCTTCTCGTGCAGGAGCGCGTGGGTGCCTACGAGGATGTCCGGCTCGTTGTCGGAGCGTGGCGGGCCGGCGACGGTGTTTGGCGGGAGGATGGCGGTCTTCCGCCTGCGGCCGGGACTGGTGGAGGCCACGGCGGGAACCGTTCCAGCGTCGGCTGACACCATTCCAGCCGCGGCGGATTCCGGTCCCTTCCGGCCGAAGAACAGGTCTTCCGCGCCGTCCGTGTTTTCCTTGCGGCTGCCGGTGCGCAGGCCCAGGCGCAGGCCCAACGGCTCCAGCCAGCGTTTGAACACGAGGAAATGCTGCTCCGCCAGCACCTGCGTGGGAGCCATGAGCGCCGCCTGGTAGCCGGCCTCGACGGCCAGCAGCATGGCCGAGAGCGCCACGAGGGTCTTGCCGGCGCCCACGTCGCCTTGGAGGAGACGGTTCATGGGATGGCTGGTGGCGAGGTCGCCGCGGATTTCGCCGACGGCGCGCCACTGAGCCTTGGTCAGGCCGAAGGGCAGCGAATCGTGGAAGCGGTCCAGCAGCTTCCCGGGGCCGCAGTGGGACTCGCCCGTGACCGTGATCGCCCGTGCGCGCCGGGCGGCCAGGATCATCTGGAGGCCGAAGAACTCGGTCATCACCAGATGGCGGCGGGCGGCTTCGCGGGCGGGTTCATCGGCGGGGAAGTGGATGTCACGCAGGGCGGCGGCGCGTCCGGTCGGGTCGAGCCCGGCGGGCAAAATGTCGGGCAGGGTGTCGAGCGGGAAGGCAGCCAGGGTGCGGTAGATCAGGGCGCGGAGCGTCTTCTGGCCCAGGCCCTCGGTGGTCGGATAGACCGGCGTGATACGCTGGAGGTGGATGAGGCTTTCCTGGTCCTCCTCGTTCTCGATGACCTCGAACTCCGGGTGGTCGATGACGACGCCTTGGCCGCGCGCCTTGGGCTTGCCGTAGACCACGACGCGCTGGCCGGCGGCGAAGACCTTCTGCACGAAGAAGGCGTTGAACCAGCGCACCGTCAGCAGCGAGGAAAGGGCGTGGCGTTCCGGCTCCTGCAAGGTCGCCTCGAACATCATTTGCCGGCCGCGAAGCCGCTTGGTGGAGGTAGCGACGACGATCCCGCACACGCACACCGGCCGGTCGCCGGCCTGCGTGGGGAAATGCTCGAAGTGCCGTCGGTCCTCGTAGCGCTTGGGGTAGTGGGTAAGGAGTTCGCCCACCGTGGTGAGCCCGAGTCGCTCCAGGGCCTTGGCGCGTTCGGGGCCGACGCCGGGCAGATCGGTCACGGGCGAGGCGAGTTCGAGGGGCGGCGCATCCATCCAACGGGGAATCTATCAGATTCCGGCCAGGACTGCGACGGGCCTTGCGCGGTCGGTAGGGTAGCGGCATCTTTTACGCGCGTACACGTCGCGCCCATGAAAATCGCCCTGCTCTCCCTGCTGCTGGTCTTTGGTGTGAGTGGCTGCGCGTTCATGGACCAGGAAGACCGCGACTTCTACGGCAAGGGCTGGATCAAGCCGAACGAACTCGACGCCGACATGAAGCCACGCACGGTCAGCGATCCCTCCCGGCCGCAGTCGGCGACCTACCCGACCACCAGCAATGCTGGCGCACACGTCGCCACGACCCCAAACGACCCCGAGTGGCTCGTGCCCGAGACCGCGCCGCGGCAGTGATCAGACGCCGCCGCGCTCCACGCGCCAGGCGAGTTCGTCGAGGTTGAACGTCCGCCATCCGCCGGTGCGCAGGTCGCGGAAGACGAACTCGTACCAGCCTGGCATCCGTTCGACCACATAGCGCGCCGAGCCGATGCGCAGGGGGTCGTGGTGGATGATGCGCTGGATCACCTTTTCGTACACCGAACGCGGCAGTGGCCGGGCGCGCCGGCGGCCCCAGTCGATCTTGCGGCCGGCGTCGTCGTAGGCGGCCGGCCGGTCGTCGAAATCCAAGAATGAACGCGCCGTGCCTTCGAGGACCTCGCGCAGATGCGTGAACGTCGCGCGGTCGGAGTAGCGACGGATCGAGCGGGCGAAGAACGCCAGGATCTCGCCGGAAAACTCCCGCAGACTCACCTGGCGGCCGTCGGTGAGGGGCCAGAGCGGCTCGTTCGGGTCGGCGGTGAAGGGATTGCGCTCGAAGTCACCTGCGTGGGCACGCCAGCCTTTGCGCGAACTGTGAGGGCT
>CAXTQD010000037.1:6601-24124 GCA_964246175.1 uncultured Chthoniobacterales bacterium
GGCTGGGCCGGAAGCCCGCGACCGGGGGGCGCCCGAGCGGCTTAAACGCGGGCGGGTTCTGGTGGGCGTCCGGCCATTGCGCGGTGGCGCCTACCACGCCGGCCAGGAAGGCGAGGGTGGCGTTGGTAAGCGCCACGTCAGGGGTGAAATCCGCCGTGATCTCGATCCGCCCCGGCCGCGGGCGCACGCCGACGGCCGTGGAGCGACGGTTGGCGGCGAGCAGCATCGTGGGGACGCCGAGGAGGTAGGGCAGGGTCCGTGCGAGCCGGTACAGGCGCGGCGTGGTTTGCCCGAACAGCGAGAAGTTGTAGTGCGCGCTGAACCCACGCAGGCACATGGTCTTGCCGGTCGCCGCCTCCCAACGGTCGATCTGTGCGCGCACGAAGGCGATCTGTTCCCACAACGACCGCACCGCCCGCGCCGGACCGTGTGGGGCGTCGAGTTCGATCAATGCGGTGGCGACCTCTACGACGCCCGTGTCGAAGTACAGTGCGCCGCCCGTCGGCAAATGGCGGGAACGGCCCGTGCGCGGGATGATCCTCCCCGTGTGGTGGCGCAGGAGCCCGCCCGGCGTGCCGAAAACCTCCTCCGGGCGCGTTTCGATACCGTCCACCACAAGGGTAAACTCCGCCTCCAACCCGACAACCGGCTGGCGCGGCACGGCGACGCGTTCTCCCGGCGCCAAGGCACGGCCGGTCAGCGAGGAAAGCTCGGGGGTTTTACGCGGACGGGGGTTCAAACGGGCTCTGGGGTCTTGGAAAAGGCCCGCACCCTAGCGCCTTGTGCCCCGGACTTCAACTCACCGGGGCCTCGTCGCACCCCGGCGGCACGACGCGCAGGTAGCCGAGATCGAGGTGGAGATGGTCGTCGGATTCACCCGGCTGGTGCCCGAAAGGCAGGACGTTCACATCCGGGAGGAGTTCGCGGGCGAGCGCGCCGTACTTTTCGACGGACCCTTGGGTGTTGAGCCAGGTGTCGCCGACGCGGTAGATGTCGGCGGCGGCGGCCCAGAGGTGCGGGTTCGCGTGGGCCGTCAGCCGGTGCGCGGGCGAGCGGTAGCCGCCGTTGGCCGCGACGAACACGGGCGCGCCGACTTTTCCGCGCAGGTCTTCCAACACGCGCGCCAACAGGCTGACCGCACACGGGACGTAGTGCGGAAATTCTTCGAGGAGCCGCGGGGTCTCGCGGCTGTCCACGACGAGGAGTTCGCTCAAGCGGACGTGCGGGGTGAGATGCACTTCCTTCGCCTGCGACCAGCTCCGCACCTCGTAAAAAAAGCGCGGCAGGCTGTGCAGGCGGCCGGCGCGGTCGGGCAGGAGTTCGTCGGGGCGCAGGAGGGCGCGCACATCGTCCGGCAGCCGCAAGCCGTCCACGACGGGCAGGTCACGCGCGGTTTGATTCATGGAGGAGGAACTCGTACACCGCCCCTGAAACGGCGGCGACGGTCTTGTTGCGGGCGGTGGCTTGGCCGGCGGCGGGATATTCGGTGAGGATCACGAGAACATACGGCGCGCGGCCGGGCAGGAAGACCATCCCGGCGTCGTGGGTCACCGTGGAAATCTCGCCCGTCTTGTGCGCGACGCGTGCCTTGGCCGCGTCGGGGATGCCGACGGGCAGCATGGCGTTGAAGCGTTGTGCGAAGAGGATGTCGAACATCCGGTCGCGGCTCTCGGCGGTGAGCGCACGCGTGTCGTACACCCGGCAGAAAAATTCGAGCAACCCGTCGGCAGTGACGAAGTTGTTGAGCCCGCGTGCGAACGCCGCCTCATCCTCGACCCCGCGGACACAACGCAGGGCGTCCAACCCCGCGGCGGCGAGGCATTCGGTGACAAAGGGCACCTCCAGGTGGTCGATGAGGAGGTTGGTGGCGAGGTTGCTTGAACGCACGATCATCGTTTCCGCCAAGTCGCGCAGGGAGGCGGTGCGGCCGATGGATTTGTAGAGTTCCGGGTCGCCGTCGCGGTCGGCGGAAAGAAAGAACGGCGAGCCGTCCGCCTGGGAGCGAAAGCGGTTGCGAACGTGGAGGCGGTCAGTCAGGCGCAGGCGTCCGGTTTCCTCGGCGCGGAACAGTCCGAAGAGGATGGCCAGCTTGATCGTGCTGGCGGCGTGAAAGGTCCGGGACGCCAGGAGGCTCAGGCGCAAATCGAACGCGTAGTCGTACAGCGCCACTGCGAGCGCGGAAGCGCGCGCCTGCCGGCCGATGTCGCGGAGTTGTTCGAGGAGCGGGAAAGGTCGGGCCGGGGCGTTGGCGGGCATGGCGACGCCCGGAGACTAGCGGAATGCTCTAGGCTAATCCACCGACAAGATTTTGGGCGGTGCGCCGTCCAGAGACCGGTTGCGCCAGAGGTTGGGCATGGTCGCCAGGCGCAGGAAGCTCTGGCAGCGGTCCCTTTCCAGATCAGCGGGCAACTCGTCCACGTACAGGTGGCTGGCCCAGTGGCTCGGCTCGGCGTCAGCGATCAAATCGGCCACGAACTCTACCTCGACGTGCGTGCAGGCGCGCACGGGGAAGTCCGACCGTTCGACCGCCTCCTCCAGCACCCGCGGCACGGCTGCGTCGGTCCTCTGCCGCAGGTCCACGGTGAAGGCGGCGAACGTCGCGTCCAGCCAGGAGAAACAAACCACGCTCTGGCCGTCGGGCCCCGGGAAGACCGCCCACGGATGGGTAAAGAGGCCGCGGCCCAAGACGGTGCGGCCGACGTGCGCGCCGTCGCGGTAAAAATCCAGCGTGCAGTCGCCCGAGTACCAGCAGTAGAAATGCACGCGGCAGTACGAGTTTTCCGTGAGTGCGACCTGCCAGACGCGCGCGGCTTTGATTAGCCACCAGCTCAGCAGCAAACAGGCCAGGACGATGACCGTAGTGAGACAACCCCCGAAGGGCCATCGTCGGCGAGGCCTCAGAGTTTGTGAACGTTCGTCGCGCACTCGCCTTTGAAGTTTGAGCCGAGATGGTAGCTCACCCGGTCGCCAATCTGCAACGCATCGAAGGGCACATCCTGAAGGTCTGCCCAAGAAAAGAAAAGGTTCTTCGCCGATGCCTCCGGGCTGATGAAGCCGTAGCCCTCCTTGAGCGTCTGGATCGTGCCGGAATGTTCCGGGCCGCGGTCGATTTCGATCTTGGGCGAGCCGGGCGGCACGTCGCGCGGCGTCTCGTCGGGCAGGTTGGCCGCAGCGGGGTTGCGCGCGGGGTCGCCGCGGCGACTGGCATCGTCCACGAACAGGCCGTTGATGAGTGCGTCATCAGCGGCGGCGGATTCGACGATGTCGTGCATGGCCAGCGGGTAAGCGGCCTCGGCGAGCAGGTCGATGCTGGTGACAGTCTGGCGTTCGACGCCCATCTCGTCGGTGTGGGTGAAATCCCACCCGAGCACCATCACGCAGCCGCCCAGGGCGTTGAGCTTACGCACAAGCGGCAAATAGTCGCGGTCGCAGGCGACGAGCACGGTGACATCGTAGCGTTTAAGGAGGGTCAGTTCGTAGGTTTCCAGCGCGAACCACACGTCGAGGCCCTTCTCTGCGAGGCTCTGGTCGCGGCGGCGCACCAGGGGCAGCGAATGGGTGGTAACGCCTTCCTTCATCAGCACGTCCTCGAAGAGGCGTTCGTTGAGAAGCGAGTCCTTCGCCGCCGCCTCCATCGCCGCCAGTCGGCCGCGGAAGTAATGCGCGTCCACGATCTGGCAGCGGCGCATCCGCTCAGATTCCTCGCGGACGACCCGGCGGCCGTTGGCCGGCGCCGGTGCCGCGGTCCTGGGCTGGGTGTCGCCGACGGCACCCGCGATGTGCGCGCGGATGAAGCGGTGCAATCCCGCGATGCTCAGCCGCGTGCGGCGCGGGTGGGAGTATTTATAGTAGGTGCTGACGTGGTTGAAATAGTTCCCGTCATAGAAAACGCCGACGGTGGCTAGGCCAGCCGTCAGGCGCGGGGCGGGAGTGAGGCCGCTCGACATGGCGTCAACATGGAACGGGGGAGCGAATTTTTCCACTCCCTGCCTGCGCGACGAGGAGGGAGCGTGCGCGAAAAGTCACTTGCCAAAACTTTCCGGGACGCGATACTCTGAAGCTCGTGGCAGGCAAGACGAGCGGCTCACGATCACGCATCCCTAGCTCAATCGGTAGAGCACGTGACTCTTAATCACTAGGTTCTGGGTTCGAGTCCCAGGGGGTGCAAACCCCATGCCTCTCGCTCCCCAATCCCTTTCCTTCCGCGCCTCTTCCGACGCCGATCCCCTCCGCCGGCAGCGACCTGGAAAGTGCCTGCCGTCCGCCCGTTTATCCCGGGCGTATTGTTTTTGAACCCGCTGGCCTTTGTCCCTGTCCTAACCTCGATCCTTTTCGCATCCGCAGAGAAGACGCAATGAACCCATCTGACCGTTCCCACGAGTACGACTCTCCTTACGGCGCGAGCCACGGCGGCTCGGACGAGATGTCGGCTCTCGATTTGCTTGACCGCACCATCGCCTCGCTGCCCATCGGCGACCCGATCCGCAAAGCCCTCCTGAGCGTCCGCGCCCACGTCGCCGATCAGGAGGACACCATGAACGAGGCGCGCCAAACCATCGAGAAGATGGAAGAAGTCATCAAGAAGGTGACCTCGCCCGCCAACCGCATCGGCATTTTTCTCGGCAGCCCCAACCGCGAGACGGCGCAGATCGTCGTCGGCGGCTCCGACTATTATTGCAACGTCGATCCACGTATCCCCATCTCCAAGCTCAAGAAGGGCACGCGCGTGCTCGTCAACGAAGCGTACGTCGTCGTCGGCGACCTCGGCTTCGACACGTCGGGGCCGGTTGCCAAGGTGACAGAGGTCATCGGCGACGACCGCCTGCGCGTCGGCCAGGACAACGGGCTCCAGTCGCTCGTGCTCCAGCGCTCGCAGAGTATCTCCAAGGAGACGCTCAAGGCCGGCGACGAGGTGCGTGTGGACCCGAATTACCGCATGGCCATGGAGGTGCTCAAGCGCCCCAAGAGCGAGGATCACTACCTAGACGAAGTGCCCGAACTGCCCTGGGAAAAGGTCGGCGGCCAGCAGGAGGCACTCATGGCGATCAAGGACGCCATCGAGCTGCCGCTCATCCACGCGGACCTGTTTGCCAAGTTCAACCACACGACGCCCAAGGGCTTCCTGCTGTACGGACCGCCCGGCTGTGGTAAGACGCTCATCGGCAAGGCCACGGCTTACAACCTCACCCAGCAGTTGGAGAAGAAGACCGGCGAGAAGATGAAGGAATACTTCATGCACATCAAAGGCCCGGAAATCCTCAACATGTGGGTGGGTGAGAGCGAGCGGATGGTGCGCGAGATTTTCGCCACCGCCCGCGAGAAGCGCAAGGAAGGCTACCTGCCGTTCCTGTTCATCGATGAGGCCGAGAGCATCCTCGGGACCCGGCGTGCGTCGCGGTTCTCGAACATCCTGTCCACCCTCGTGCCGATGTTCTGCACGGAGATGGACGGCATTGACTCGCTCAACGACGTAGTCATCATCCTCGCCTCCAATCGCGCGGACCTGATCGACCCAGCCATCATCCGACCCGGCCGCATCGACCGTAAGATCAAGGTCAACCGGCCGACAAAGGACGGCGCACGCGAGATTTATAAGATCTACCTCTCCGAAGACCTGCCGTACGACCCCGCCATGGTGAAGGAAGCCGGCAGCGTGCGAGCGGCCGTGGACCAACTTGTGGACGGTTTGATCGAGCAGCAGTTCACCCACCGCGACGAGAATCGCTTCCTCGAAGTCACGCTCCGCAGCGGACGTAAGGAGACGCTGTATCGTGGCGATCTCATCAGCGGGGCGATCATCGCTTCCATCGTGGAGCGCGCCAAGGGCCTCGCCATCAAGCGCGCCATCGCCACCAGCCAGGAGGAGGGCATCAGCGCCAGCGACCTGAGCCTGTCGCTTAACGCCGAATACTCGGAGAACGACATCTTCCCGCCCACGGACATCACCGAGGACTGGCTCAAGCTTATCGACTACGAGAGCGAAAACGTCGTCCGGGTCTCACCTGTCCGCGCCGGGGCGCGCGACGCCGAGCGGCCGAAGACCAACCGCGCCGTGATCTGAAATGCGCCCCCTCTTCTGACGTGCAAACACTATCCGAGCAAGGGATGAACCGCGTTTTTGGGATCGAAACGGAATACGGGATCACCGTAGACGGCATCGACAACGTGGACGTTGTCAGCGAATCCATTGAACTGGTGCGCCGTTACACCGAGCACGGCACGCTGATGAAGTGGGATTATTCCCTGGAGGACCCCCACAAGGATGCGCGGGGGTTCCGGGCGGCGGAGCTTCTCCAAGACACCGACGAGTCTGCGTACTTCGAGATCGACAAGAACCGACCGCTGAGTTTCGAGGAGATCAAAAGCGACCTCGTCCTCAGCAACGGCGCGCGCTTTTACAACGACCACGCGCACCCGGAGTATTCCACCCCGGAATGCACCCGGCTCATTGAGTTGGTCGCGCAGGACAAGGCCGGCGAGCGCATCCTCGCCGAGTGCGCCCGACGGCGGAACAAGAAGCTCCTGCCCGACCGTGAGGTGCGGCTCTACAAGAACAACACGGATTTCATCGGACACAGCTACGGCTGCCACGATAATTTCCTGATGAGCCGCCACGTCCCGTGGGACCGGGTGGTCAGCGACATTCTGCCCTTCCTCGTGACGCGGCAGATTTTCGCCGGCGCGGGCAAGATGGGGGTGGAGGCCGAGAGCGTCGCCAGCCAAGCGGGGCTGTACCAAATCTCGCAGCGGGCGGACTTTTTCAGCGTCGTCGTGAGCATCGACACGATGAACCGCCGCCCGCTCATCAACACGCGCGACGAACCCCACGCCGACAGTTCGCGCTACCGGCGCTTCCACGTCATCATTGGAGACGCGAACATGAGCGAGGTTGCCACCGCGCTCAAGATGGGCACGACCTCGCTCGTGTTAGAGTTGATCGAGGCCGGCAAGGCTCCGCAATTGGAGTTTGCCCAGCCCATCGAGACGACCAAGGCCATCAGCCGCGACCAGACGTACACCTGGATCATTGAACTGAAGGACGGCCGCAAGATCAGCGCCGTGGACGTGCAGCGCATGTACCTCGCCGCTGCCACGGAGCACTGCAACCGTGACGACGAGGAAACGGCCTGGCTCCTGCGTGAATGGGAGAACGTCCTTAACGACCTGGAGCGCGACGTGATGCTCTGCTGCGACCGCGTTGATTGGGTGGCGAAGAAGTTCCTCTTAACCACGCTCAAGGAGGAAGAGAGCCTTGCCTGGACTGACCCGTGGCTCCAGTCCATCGACCTCGAATACCACAACGTCTCGCCCGACCAAGGGCTGCACTACGCGCTGCTGCGCGAGGGTCAGATGCGCCGCTTCGTGAGCGAGGACGACGTGAAGAACGCCATCTTCAACCCGCCCGAGACCACCCGCGCTTACTTCCGCGGCCGGTCGGTGGCGAAGTTCAACAACGAGGTGTCTTCGATCCATTGGGACGAGGTGGTCTTCAACCACGGTGGCGGTACGCGGCGCGTGTCGCTCAACCAAGCGTTCAACGATAAGAAGCTCGACCATCTCAACCACGCGATCCGCCAAGCCAAGACTTTCCCAGACCTGATGCGGGAAATCGGTGCGGTAGGTTAGGGCACCGCGCTGAACCATCCGGGTGGCATGCGATTGGCTAATTAGAGCCGACGCATGACCGCCGTTGTCGCTGTACCAGCGTCCACCCCTCTCACCGCGACACGCCCCCAGGAAGGGGCACGCGTCGGTTGGTTGCAGGCTGCCCGGGTCCTGCTGCTCGTCCTGCTACCGTGCGCTTGCTACTGGCCGGCGATGCGCGGGGAGTTCTTGTGGGACGACGATCTGCTCATCACCCGCAATCCGCTGCTGGGTTCATGGGAGGGGCTGCGCGAGATCTGGTTCAGCACGCGGCCCCTCGATTATTTCCCGCTGACGAACACTTCGTTCTGGCTGGAATGGTCTCTCTGGGGGACGAACTCAACGGGCTACCACGTCGTCAATCTCGTGCTGCACGTCGTGTCGGCGTTCGTGTTCTGGCGGCTGCTGAGCGCCTTGCGGCTGCCCGGCGCGTGGTTCGGCGCACTGCTGTTCGCCATCCACCCGATCAACGCCGCCTCTGTGGGCTGGATCGCCGAGCGTAAAAACGTCCTGTCGATGGTGTTCTACCTTGGCAGCTTGCTTTGCTTCGTGCGTTGGCGTGAGCGAACTGGCGTGCCCGGTGCTTGGCGCTCCTATCTGCTGTCGCTCGGGTGGTACGTGCTGGCGGCGCTCAGCAAGTCTTCGGTGGTCATGCTGCCGTGCTTGTTACTGCTGCTCACGTGGTGGCAGGACGGACGGCTGCGCTGGCGTGACTTCCTGCGGACCGCGCCGTTTTTTGCGGTGTCGCTGGCGGCGGGGCTGCTGACGATGTGGTTCCAATACCACCGTGCCATGGGGGCCGCGGGTCTCGCCCACGCTCGTCCGCTGGCGTTACGGATGTTGGCGGCAGGTCAAGCGATCCCGTTCTACCTCGGCAAGGTCGTCTTCCCGTACCCGCTGGCGATGCTCTACCCGCGTTGGCAACTCGACCTGCGCAACCCTGTCTGCTACCTCGCTCCGTTGGGTTTGGCTGCGTTGCTGGCGGTCGGCTGGTGGGCGCGCCGTTTTTGGGGTCGTGGACCGCTGGTCGCGCTCGGGTCGTTCGTACTGATGGTCCTACCCGTCAGCGGGTTGCTGCCGATGTCGTTCTTCGGCTACTCCGATGTGTCGGACCATCTGGTGTACGTGGCGGTGCCGGGTTTGTTTGCCCTGGCGGCGGCAGGGTTAAGCTGGTGGTACCGGACCGGCGGAGGATGGATTCAGCGGGCGACTTTGGTTGCCATGACCTTGGTGGTGGGAACTTTGTCCCTCGCCTGCGAGCAGCGCGCCGAGGAGTTCGGCAGCGCGGAACGCCTCTGGCGGGGAACACTGGAGATTAGTCCGCGCGCCTTCGCCGCGCTCAACAACCTGGGCCTGATCTACCAGGAACGCGCCCACCGCGACCCGCGCCAACTCCTGGTTGCCGAGCATTATTTCCGCGCCGCGCTGGCGTCTGAGTACCAACTGCGATCCGCCGGCATCAATCTCGCCAACGTGTTGCGTATGGAGAGCCATTGGGCCGAGTCGGCCGACCTCTATCGTCAAGTGCTCGCCGTCGACCCCGAGGCAGAAACCTACAACAACTACGGCGTCACCCTGCTGGAACTCGGCGACGATCCGAAGGCGCGGGAGGCGTTCTACCACGCGCTGCGGCTCGACCCGTCGATGGTGAGCGCCTACTACAACCTCTACGGCATCGAACAGGCCGAACACCGTCTTCCGCAGGCGTTCGCCGCGTTGCGGGCTTGCTTGCGCGTTGACCCCCAACACGTTCCGTCGCTGGTCGCCATGGTCATGCTCAACCTCGACCAGGCTGGCCAGCCTCCGCCGCCCGCAGCGGCTGAACTGCTGGTGGCTACCGCCGAGCGGGCTTGTCAACTGACGCAGTACCACCAAGCCCAAAGCCTTGTGGCCCTGGCGAAATCGCTCGCAGCGGCCGGGCGGCCCGCAGAAGCCGACAAGATGGCAGCGCGCGCGGCGGAGACCGCTTCGGCCAACGGCCAAACCGACCTGGTGACAGCCATCGCCGACTACCGGCGCTCGCTCGGACGCTGAGCTTGCGGCGGGTCGGCGAGGAAAGGGATTTCCTCCTCAAAGGTCAGCGGGCACACTTCCCCAAAGTGGAACGTGGCCTTGTCACGCCGCAGCTTGCGCAGGGTCACTTCCACGATGTCGGCCAAGGTGTAGCGGTCTAGCACGTTGGCGATAGCGTTGCGCACGTCGAGCATCAGCATGCGCAGGCCGCAGTGCGCTTCGTCCGGACAGGTGCAGCGCGCGTAAGCGGTCTGACTCACGCAGGCGATGGGGGCAAGTGGGCCGTCAATGAGCCGGACCACCTGGCCGAAGTTGATTTCCTCCATCGGTCGGGCCAGCGAATAGCCGCCGTGCTTGCCACGCTTGGCCTCGACGATGCCCGCGGCGCGCAGTTGCACGAGGATCTGGACGAGGAAATTTTCGGGCAGTTTTTCCTTTTCGACGAGTTCACTGATGCGCAGGAGCGGACGGCCGAGTTCCTGGGCGATGCCGAGGTCGATCAGCGCCCGGAGTGCATATTCGCCCCGCTTGGACAACTTCACCGCACCATCATCGCCCGGCCGCTCCGCCTTGGCAACGTCAGCGTGCGGCCGTCGCGGGTAGGAGCGGCGGGATCAGGGTGGCGAGCTGATCGGCTTGCACGCCCGTGGCGACGACGCGGCCCGACGTATCCACGAGCCAGAGTTCTGGGATGCCGCGCACGCCGTAGCGCACGGCCACGTCGTTGTTCCAGTAGTTGCCGTCTGCGTACTGCGGCCATGCGACCCCCTTCTTTTTGATCGTGGCGGCGAGGGCTTCCTTATCCTTGTCGAGCGAGACGCCGACGATCTCCAACCCACGCGGGTGGAACTGCCGGTAGGTGGACAGGATGACAGGCAGTTCGCGGTTGCAGTCCGGGCACCAACTGGCCCAGAACTGCACCAACACCACCCGCCCGCGCAACGTCGGCAGATCGATGGTGCTGCCGTCCAGCGCGGGGAGTTTCCAGTCCAGCGGGGCGTTGCCGACCAGCGCCTGTTGTGCCTGCCGGCCGCGTGCGGCAGCAGAGGTCTTTTCGTCTTGGCTGGCGGCCATCTCGTCGAGCAGGGCGGCGGCCTTCGCAGGGTCGGCGCGTTGCCAGAGGTCGAGGCGGCGCACCTGCATGTTGGCGGCCTTCGGATCATCGGGATGACGAGCGAGGTAATCGGCCAAGCGGCTCTCCAAAGCGACGGCTTGCTCGGGCGAGGTGAGCAAATCTAGGTGGTCGAGATGTTGGCGGATAACAGCGCGCTCCGCTGCCTGCTTGGTGGCGGCGGAGGCATCCGGCGCAGCCAGAATCGTTTTCAGGAGCGCTTCGTTGCCTTCGAAAATGGCGCGGCGTTCGTCGGCGGAGGCCGGGAACTGCTGGGAGCGGATGGCGGCGAGGTCGGCGTCCCAACGCCGCGGGTCGTCGGGGTGGGCCGCCGCGAAGTCGATCGCGGCCTGGTGCAGCGCAGCGATCTTTGGCGCGTAGAAGTCGACCTCGTTGGCACCCTTCGGCGCATCTCTCCCCAGTTCCTGCTGGAGAAGCTGTACGTGCTGCCAAGCGTCGTCGGCGGGTTCGGCGAACGCGGCGGTAACGAGGGCAGCGGTCAGCGTCGCCACGCAGAGCGCACGGCGGGAAACGGAGCGGGCGTTCATAAGGAGAGCTTATCCCGCGTTCAAAGCGCGGATCAACCGCTCAAACCGCAAGGTCAGAAGTTCTTGATACAAGTCGACGTGACGCTCCAAGAGCGTGTGGATAGCGTCGTTCCCAGGGGCGGCCAACGCCGCACACGCGGTCGCCAGGATCGGGGCACGCTCCGAGCGGTCGAGGTATTCCGTCTCGAAGTCGGCGCCGTCCGCCAATGCGAGGCCGCCCGTTGCGGCGGCTTCGCGCAGGAGTTTTGGCTCGACGCGCCACGCGAGGCGCAACGCTTCGCAGAAACTCTCCGCCGACGTTTTGAAATGGAGCAGATCGCCGCAGCAGCGTCCGATGGCTGGAACGAGTGCCTCGTCGTAGCGTTCACCACGGAAGCTCAGCTTGTACGGTCCGCAGAACAACGCCACGGCGATGTGCTCACGCAACGCTGCTTCAAACGCCACCAGGTCACTTCCCTCCGGCCGTAGCGCGAGACTGGTCAGACGAACGCCGCGGGCCTCCAGTTCGAGGCCGAGGTAGAGGTGTTCTACCGTCGTGGTAGGGGAAGCGACTCGGTCGAGTGAAATTTCGACCTCGTAGGGCCGGCCGCGGTTGACACGGGCGACCGTCTCGTACATGCGCGCGCTGTGCTGGACCGCACGTCCGAGCCGCACGGCGGCACGGCGAAGAGGTTCAAGGCGGAGAGTCAGCGGCGGGCCATCCGGGAGGGCGACTTCACGATCAAGATAGGGTGCGGACCAATCCTCGGGCAGTTCGCCATCGGCTACCAGGCGGTTGACGGTGGTGGCGAGTTCGTCCGACGGCAGGGTGCTGGCTTCGTCGCGGACGTACTCGGCCAAGTCGATCGTGAAGTAGGGGAAACCGGCGGCGGCGGCGGCGTCCACGTCCTGCGGAATGCGCAACCCATCGGCGTCTGCTCCCCAGGGCGCGCGGAAACGGCTGCTGCCCACCGCCCGTCCTGCCGCGGCGAGCGTTTCGGCGAAGGTGCGGCCGGACGCAGCGAGTTCGGACGGCGACCCTTGGGCGAAGAAGGGCACAAAATCCGGGTGCGCTGCGGCGATTGCGACGTGGCTCGGGCCGGCATGCCCGATTGGATCACCGAACCCGAGCGACTTCCGCACCCCGATGGCTTGGGGCCGCGGACCGCTCCCTGCGCCGCCGGGTGCTCCCGAGCGCCGCAGGCGTGGCGGGACGATGATCCGGGTGGTGTAGCGCACGTGACTTCCTCCGGCTCCGGCGCGGACAAACCCGCGCCGGATGGTCTTCTAGATAAGGAATGCCACCCGGTTTTGTCAACGGAGGATGTCGCTCCAGCGCATTCCGCGTGTCGGCATGGCCAAGTTGTGCGATTACTCTCGCCATGCTCTCCTGGCTCCGCCGTTCGGTGTTGATCGTTGGCCTGTGCCTCACCTTTGCATGTGTCGCGTCCGCGCCGGCCGAAGAACTGCGAGCGGCCTGGGTCGCGTCCGTTGCCAACCTCAACTTCCCCAGCCGCTCGGGCATGTCGGCGGCAGCGCAACAGGAGCAAATCCGCCAGATCGTCGCCACGGCCGCGCATGCCGGTCTGAACGCTCTCATGGTACAGGTGCGCCCGGAAGGCGATGCGCTCTACGCCTCGCGCATCGAGCCTTGGAGCCGGTTTCTAACCGGCACGCAGGGGGGCAACCCGGGGTACGACCCATTGGAGACGTTCATCGAGGAAGGCAAGCGGCAGGGTGTGGCGATCCATGCGTGGATCAATCCCTTCCGCGCCGCGTCCATCGCGTCCACGCCGCGGGTGGCCTCGCACATCAGCCGGCAGTTGCCGGGGGCCACGCACAAGGTGGGCTCGTGGCTGTGGATGGACCCGGGCGACCCGGCGGCGCGGCAACAGGTCGTGCGTGTCGTGCAGGACATCGTTAGCCGCTACGCCGTGGCAGGCGTGATCCTAGACGACTATTTCTACCCGTACCCGGGCAGCGGGCTGCCGCGGGGGACGTTCCCGGATGCGGCGTACTACGCGCGCTACAAGGCGTCGGGAGGCGACGAGAACCTCGCCGACTGGCGGCGGGCGAACATCGACGCACTCATCCGCGACCTCAAGCGTACGATCTCCTCCACGCGCTCTAGCGTGCTCTTCGGCGTGAGCCCCTTCGGCATCTACCGACCGAACACCCCGCAGGGCATCCAGGCCGGGGTAGACCAGTACGCGGACCTTTACTCCGACCCGGTGAACTGGATGCAACATGGTTGGGTGGACTACCTCTCGCCGCAGCTTTATTGGCCGGACGGCGGACCGCAGAGCTATTCGACGCTCCTGCGCTGGTGGCGTAGCGCGCCGGTCAACCCACGCGGCGTGCCGATCTACCCGAGTATCGCCGTGGACCGCCTCGGCGAAGGTCACAACTGGCCGGTGGGCGAAATCGCCAAGCAACTCCAACTCGAACGCAGCGCTGGCGCCCAGAGCGGGCAGGGCGGGTTCATCCTCTTCAGCATGGGACCGGTGATGCGCAACCAGAAGGGTGTCGACGAGGTGCTCCTTGCCCACGCGCACACGAACTGATTTATTGCCGCATGTTCATGCCCGGCCAGAAGGTTGCCTGCGTCGATGACCGTTTTCCCCTCGGCATCGAAAAACTCTATTCCGCGTTGCCCAAGAAGGACGAGATTTACACGGTGCGCGACCTCGTGCCCGGCGTCAGCCTGAGCAACTCGGAGGGCGAGACGGCGATTTACCTCGTCGAACTGGTCAACCCGTCGAACAGCCACGGCATCGAATACGGATTCAACGCGGAGCGGTTCGCCCCGCTCGAAACCGTAGATGAAACCGCCGAGGAGAGCGTGCCCGAAGAAGTCGGTGTCGAGTACGAGGAACTCGTGCCCGCTTGATCCATGGCGCACTTTGACTTCGGGGCGATCTCGCCCCACGAGCGGTACAACCTCATCATCGGGTTGGTTGCGCCACGGCCGATTGCGCTGGTGACGAGCCTCGACGCATCCGGCCGGGTCAACGCCGCGCCGTTCAGCGCGTTCAACTACGCGTGTGTCGATCCCGTGCTCGTGACCCTCGGGGTGGCCAATCGTCCTGACACCCGTGACCCACAATCGGGTGCGCCAGTACCCAAGGACACGGCGCAGAACATCCGGGTGCGCGGCGAGTTCGTCGTCAACGTGGTCAGCGAGCAGATCGCTGAGGCGATGAACGTGTGCGCGATTGATTTCCCACCGGGCGTTGATGAGTTGGCGGAGGCGGGACTTACCACGGAACGGTCATCTCGTGTGCAGGTGCCGCGGATCGCCGAAGCGCCCGCGAGTATGGAATGCCGCGAGGTGACGACTGTGGAGGTGGGACGTTCGCGGATCGTGATTGGCGAGGTGCTATGTGTCCACATCCGCGACGAGTACCTCGACCCGGCGGGTCCGTACGTGAAGGCCGAGCTTCTTGGTCCGGTGGGCCGCATGAACGGTGCGGGGAACTACGTGCGTACGCATGGAGCGTTCTTCAAAATGGAGCGCATCCCGTACGCCGATTGGCAACGGAGGAAAGACGACACGGGCAAATAGAAAGGGCTGGCGTCGCCGCCAGCCCTCGCATATTCCTTGCGTAGTCGTGCCGATTACTGCTTTTCTTTCTCGAAGAGCGGCAGGTACTCGCCGTAGCCCTCTTCCTTGAGCTTGTCCACGGGGATGAAACGCAAGGAAGCGGAGTTCATGCAGTAGCGCAAACCACCCTTGTCAGCCGGACCGTCATCGAAAACGTGGCCAAGGTGCGCATCGCTGTCCTTCGCACGGACCTCCGTGCGTTCCATACCGTAGGAACGGTCGGTGTGCTCGACAACATTGCCTTTGGCGAGCGGCTTGGTGAAGCTGGGCCAACCAGTGCCGCTGTCGTATTTGTCCGTTGAGCTAAAGAGCGCTTTGCCCGTAATCACGTCTACGTAAATACCGGCGCGGTGATTGTCCCAGTACGCGTTGCGGAAGGCCGGTTCGGTGCCTTCCTCGCATGTGACGTGGTACTGGATAGGGGTCAGGCGCTTCTTGAGTTCTTCTTTGGTAGGAGTAGAGGTGGTTTCGTTCATGGGTGAAGCGGTGGGTGACGGAGAGGCCGCCGGTTTCTTGGGTTCCTGTGCGTGGACGAAGACCGTGCAGGCGATCAGCAATGCGGCCGCGCCCGACGCGATCAGAGTGATGGGAGATTTCTTCATGGTTCGGAGGAATTGTGATTATTCAGTACCCCACATCTTCTTGACGTACCCCGCCCGGCCCGAGCCAACCTCGTAGCGTTGGAAATGCTCAGGGTTCTTGCGGTAATACTCCTGGTGATACTCTTCAGCGGGGTAGAAGGAGCCAACCTTGGTAATCTCCGTGACGATAGGCTTGCCGTTGTACTTACCGGATTTTTCCAGAGCATCCTTGCTGGCTTCGGCCGCCTGTTTCTCGGCGTCGTCGCGGTAGAAGATGGCGGTTCGGTACTGCGTGCCCTTATCGGCGAACTGCCGATTGGTCTGGGTCGGGTCGATGTTCTTCCAGAACACGTCTAGAAGTTGCGCGTATGTCACCTTAGAGGGGTCGTACTGCACTTCGATGGACTCGGCGTGGCCGGTCGAGCCCGTGGAGACCTCGTCGTAGTCAGGCGCAGCAACCTGGCCGCCGGTGTAGCCGACGACGGTCTTCGCGACGCCGGGCACTTTGTCAAACGCGTACTGCATGCACCAGAAGCAGCCGCCCGCAAAGTAGGCGCGTTGCGCTTCGGTGGCTGCCGGAGAGGGAGCAGGCGTTTCCTGGCCCTGAACGGCGGCCAGCAGGCAAGCCGTGAACACGGCTAGCAGAAGGGGAGTTTTCATGTCGGATACCTCCGGGAGCATGGTCCCGGAAGCCCCGCTTCGCAAGTACGCCCTTCGACCCTGCCGCCTAGCTTTGGTGCGCCAGACACGCCCCGATGAACCCCCGGAACAGCGGGTGCGGCGCGTTCGGTTTCGACAAAAACTCCGGGTGGAACTGGCTTGCCAAAAACCACGGGTGGTCGCGTAGTTCAATCATCTCCACGAGGCTGCCGTCGGGCGACGTGCCCGCGATGATAAGCCCCTGGTCGGTCATCTGCTGGCGGTAGTCGTTGTTGAACTCGTAGCGGTGACGGTGACGCTCCTGGATTTGCTGGCGGCCGTAGACCTGTTCCGCGCGCGTGCCAGGGGTGACGTGGGTCGGCCACACGCCCAGGCGCATGGAGGCACCTTTTTCCTGTACGTGGCGCTGTTGTTCCAGCAGAGAAATGACCGGGTGCGGTGTGTCGAGGTCGAACTCGGTGCTGTTGGCGTCTTCCAGGCCGCACGCGTAGCGAGCGAACTCGATGGTCGCCACCTGCATCCCAAGGCACAGTCCGAGGTAGGGTACGCGGTTGCGACGTGCGTAGCCGGCCGCTTGGATCTTGCCCTCGATGCCGCGCTCGCCGAACCCCCCAGGCACGACGATGCCCGTCACATCCTCCAAGATGCGGTCCACGGCGTCGCCGCCCCCTTCGAGCGCCTCGGCGTCGATGCGCAGCAGGTCAATGGCGCTGTCGTGGCTCGCGGCGGCGTGGGTCAGCGACTCGTAGATGCTCTTGTAGGCGTCCTGATGCTCAATGTACTTGCCGACGATGGCGATCTTGACGCTCTTTTTCGGCTGGATGACGCGGTTGACGAACTTGCGCCAGTCCGTCATGTCGGCCGCCGGGGTTTTCAGGTCGAGCAGGTCGCAGACGGTCTGGTCCACGCGTTCGGCCTGGAGCATGAGCGGAGCCTCGTAGATCGTGTTCTTCACGTCGCGCATCTCGGCGACGGCTCCCGTGGGGATGTTGCAGTACATCGACAGCTTGGCGCGCACGTCTTTGTCGAGCGCCTGCTCCGTGCGGCAGATGAGCACCTGCGGCTGGAGCCCGATCTCGCGGAGTCGGGCGACGCTCTGCTGGCTGGGTTTGGTCTTGAGTTCGCCAGCGGCCTTGATGAAGGGCACCAGCGTGACGTGGATCACGATAGCGTTGCGCGGGCCGACCTCCAACGTGAACTGCCGGATGGCCTCCAGGAACGGCAACCCCTCGATGTCGCCCGTCGTGCCGCCGATTTCCGTGATGAGCACGTCGGCGGGTTGCTCCTTTTCCACGAGGCGAATGCGCGCCTTGATCTCGTCGGTGACGTGCGGGATCACCTGCACGGTCTTGCCGAGGTAGTCGCCGCGGCGCTCCTTGGCGA